>NZ_JBHVPD010000131.1:0-24713 GCF_042887525.1 Kitasatospora sp. NPDC057936 | reverse complement strand
GCGAAGGCCTTCGGCTGTTCGGCGGCCGGCAGGGATCTCGCCTCTGCCGAGAGCCGGCCGGTTGAGGACAGCACTGTGGCGACGCCGAGGCGCGCCGGGGCGCCCACCTCCGCCTCGGAGCAGAAGGCGGCGGCCGAGCCCGCGCCGGCCGGCACCGAGGCGGCCCCGCCGCAGGCCCCGGCCACCGCGGCGACGACCCCCGCGGGCGGCCAGGCACCCGCCCCGGCGGCGACGCCCACCCCGACTCCGACCCCGCCCCCGGCCGCCGCGGTGCCGGCCGGGTACCACCTGTACAAGGACCCGACCGGCTTCTCGGTCGTGCTGCCGGACTGGCTCCAGCAGAGCGGCTCGGAGGCCACCCGCCGGACCTTCCAGGGCAACGGCAGCACGCTGCGGATCGAGTGGACCACCAGCCCCGACCCGAGCGCGCTGGCGGACTGGCAGGAGGCCGAGCCCGGCCTGCGCGCGCAGGTGACCAACTACCAGCGGGTCAACCTCGCGGCCGTCGGCTACCGGCAGTGGAGCAACGCGGCCGACTGGGAGTGGACCAACGGCACGCCGAGGATGCACTCGCTCAACCGCGGCTTCGTGACCGGCAGCCCGGCCAAGTACGGCTACGCGATCTACTGGACCACGCCGGACGCGGACTGGGCGGCCCCGGCCAACTCCCAGGCCAGGGACGAGGCGTTCGCCAGCTTCCAGCCCGCGCCGTAACCCGGCGGGCGTCGGGCCGGTCGGCCGGGCAGGCGCTCCTCGGCCCTGGCGAACTCCTGGTCGGTGAGCGCCCCGGAGCGGTGCGGGGCGGCCGACCGCTCCAGCCGGTCCAGCGGTCGCCCGCCCGCGCGGAGCTCCTCGGGGGCGGGGTCGGGCGGCGCCTTGGCCAGGGAGGCGGCCGCCTGCGGGGTGGCCCGCGCGGCCCGTGCGGCGGTCCTGATCCGCTCGGTGAACTCCCCGGCCCCGGCCGCGTCCTCGAAGCGGTGGGAGCCGGTCGGGGCGATGATCGTCAGGGCGTCGCCGTCGAGCCCGGTCCGCGTCATGGTCGGGTCGGTGACGGCGGCAAGCGGAACCGGTACCGGCGGTTTCCCGTCCTTCAGGAAGAGCAGCCGGTAGGTGGTCGGGACCAGCGCGCCCTCGCGGAAGTGGTCGGGGTGGAGGCGACGGGCCGCTCACCGTCGATCACGGCCGCCTCGACCGTGCGCACGGCCTCGGCCCGCGTCGCCCGGCCGCCGTTGCCGGCGACCCGGAACGCGGTGTCGATCAGATCGGTCCGGTCCACGGGGCCGAGCCCGGGAGAGCCGCTCAGTAGGCTGCTCGGTGAGCGAGAGGAACTGGCATGCGAGCGGGCCCTGGGCAGGTGCTGGCGGGGCGTTACCGGCTGACGGACCGTCCGGAGGCGCTGCGGGCGACCGCGGTGGACGAGGGCACCGGCGAGTCGGTGCTGCTGCGCGCCCTGGAGCTGCCCGCGCTGCTGACCGGCGGCCACGATCCGGAGGACGGCACGCCGCCGCAGGCCGACCGGCTGGTCCGGCGGGTCGGAGCGGTCGGCTCGACGGCGCCGGCCTGGCACCCGCGGCTGCTGCGCGGGGTCGGGGCGTTCGTCGACGGAGAGCTGCTGTGGACGGTCGAGGAGCGGCCGGCCGGCGTCCCGTTGGCCGAACTCGTCGCCGCCGGGCCGTTGCCGCCCTACCGGGCGGCCGAGCTGGCGGCGGACCTGGCGGGCGCGCTGCGCTCGCTGCACGAGGCCGGGCTCAGCCACGGCAACCTGACCGCCGAGTCGGTGCTGGTCTGCGAGGACGGCGCGGCGATGCTCGGCGGACTGTTGCCCGGGGTGGCCGAGGAGGCGCTGGCCGAGGACCTCGGCGGGCCCGGCGGTCGCCGCCGCTACGAGGTGCGGGCCACCCTGGTCGGCCCGGTGGCGGAGCGCTGGCCGCTGGACGGCGGCCCGGCCGGGGACTGCTGGGCGCTCGGGGTGCTGCTGCAGCGGCTGCTGACCGGGCGTTCGCCCTACCCCGAGGGCGGGGTGCCGGAGCTGGTGACGGCGGTCCGGGACGGCCGGCGCGAGCCGTCCGCCTCCTGCGGTCCGCTGGCGCCGCTCGTCGAGCGGCTGCTCCAGCCCGATCCGGCGCTGCGGCCGACCGCCGACGAGGTCCGCCGGGAGCTGGCGGTGCTGCTGGCGGGCGCGCCGGAGCCGGCCGACGGCGAGCGGGCGGCCCGGGAGGTCGTGCTGCGGCCGGCCGGTCCGCTGGTGAAGTCCGCGCGCGGGCGCGGCCGGGGCGCCGCCGTGCCGTCCGCCGGCCGCGGGGCGGGGACGGACGGGGGCAAGCCGCCCCGGATACCCCCGGCCCTGCTGGGGCCGGTGCTGGTCGGAGGCGTCTTCCTGCTGCTCGTGCTGGGGGTGGTCGCCGTGGTGATGTTCGCGGGCTGACGGCCCGGCCCGGCCGCGGTTCGCGGACGCGGCGGACCGGGGAGATTACCCGGGTCGGCGAGGTGGGCCTAATGTGTGCGTGGGATTTGTTCGAACAGTGGTCTGCACCAGGCCCTCCGTCGCACTGACGGCAGCCGAAGCGAGGGGGAGCGGTCGCCGATGGGCGTGCAGGACCGGCCGGAGACGGCCGAGACGGAGCGGCTGCTGGCCGGGCGGTACGAGCTGGGCGATCGGCTCGGCCGCGGCGGCATGGGCACGGTCTGGCGGGCCTGGGACCGGATGCTGGACCGTGAGGTCGCGGTCAAGGAACTGACCGTCAACCACCTCCCCGAGGACGAGCTGGAGATCCTGCACGCCCGGATGAAGCGCGAGGCGAGCGCGGCGGCCCGGATCAAGCACCCCGGCGTCATCACCGTGCACGACGTGCTGGAGCAGGACGGCCGGCCGTGGATCGTCATGGAGCTGGTCGACGGCCGCTCGCTGGCCGACGTGATCAGCCAGGACGGCACCCTCCAGCCGCGCGCCGCCGCCGAGGTCGGCAGCCAGGTGCTGGCCGCGCTGCACCGCGGGCACCAGCTGGGCGTGCTGCACCGGGACGTCAAGCCGGCCAACGTGCTGCTGGAGCGCGGCACCGGCCGGGTCGTCCTGCTGGACTTCGGGATCGCGAAGTTCGAGGGCTCCGCCGAGCTGACCCGGCCGGGCGACCTCGTCGGCTCGCCGGACTACCTCGCGCCCGAGCGCGCCCAGGGCGAGCGGCCCGGGCCGGCCTCCGACCTGTGGGGCCTCGGCGCGACGCTGTACGCGGCCGTCGAGGGGCAGTCGCCGTTCCGCCGGACCTCGCCGATCACCACGCTGGCCGCGGTCGTGGGCGATCCGCTGCCGGAGCCGCGCCGGGCCGGGCCGCTCGGGCCGGTGCTGGCCGCGCTGATGGCCAAGGACCCGGCCGAGCGGCCGACCGCGGACGAGGCGGCCCGGATGCTCGCCGAGGTGCAGGCCGGGCACACGGTCGGCCTGAAGGCGGTCGCGCCGGTCCGGACGCCGACGATGTCGGTGCCCGTCGTGGACCGGAGCGACACGACCGGCGGGGCCGCGGCCGACGCCGGTGACGCCGGTACGGACACCGGCATCGAGCCGGACACCGCCGGGGAGCCGGCCGCAGCCCGCTCGTCGGAGACGGCCGTCACCGCGGCGCACGCTCCGGCCGGTGGCGCCGTGGCCGCGGCGCACGTTCCCGCCGTGGGCGCCCAGGCGGGCGCGCCGATCGCCGCGGGGGCGCCCACCGGGCCCGTCGCGCCGGTGCCGCACACCATCGCGCCCGCGCGCGGACCGGCCAGGCGCCGCAGCCTGGCGAAGGTCGTCGGCATCGCGGTGGCCGTCGGCCTGGTCGCCGCCGCGGGCACCTTCTTCGCCACCCGGCACGTCGTCGGCTCCGACGCCGGCCCCGCCGACGACCCGTCGACGCCCGCCGTGACCACCTCGGCCGTGCCGGTGCCGACCGGATCGGCGAGCGGCGGGCCGGTGCCCGCCGGCTACCAGTGGGTGGAGGACCCGGCCGGGTTCCGCTTCGTGCTGCCGTCCGCGTCCCCGGCCTGGCAGCGCATCCTCGGGAGCGACAACAACCAGATCTTCTACAGCCCCGACGGCAAGGTGCACTACCTGCAGTTCGCCGTCACCGTCGGGCAGTCGGTGAAGCCGCTGGAGCACATGCGGGAGATGGAGGCCAGCGTCTCCAAGGCGCAGAAGGACTACAAGCAGCACCGGATGGCGAGCACCGCGGTGAACGGCCACGAGGCGGCCGTCTGGGAGTTCAGCTACGCGGCCAAGGAGGGCGGCCGCCGCCGCGCGGTCGAGACCGAGTTCATCGACGAGGACGGCACCGCCTACGCGATCTACTCGTCCAGCCCGGAGAAGGGCAACGACTGGAACGAGGCCCTCCAGCGCTTCACGACGGTGCTCAACAGCTTCACGCCCACCCGCTGACCACGGCGCCGTCCGGGCGGAGCGCCCGCTTTCGCCCGAGTGCGGCAGATTGTTGTTACCGACGGGTACCGCGCCGGGCGCCGAGCGCCTAGGCTGCGCCGTATGTCGGACCTCACAGCAGATGCAGTGGCCACCGGACGTCCCGACGCCGCCCCCGCGGGCGGCAACCCGGCCGCTCCGGGCGGCGGCCGGACCGTCGCCGGGGCCGTCCCGCCGTCCCTGGTCGCCCGGCTGGCCGGCGGCGTCACCGCGACCGGCGAGCCCAGCGTGGTGGAGACCGTCGCCCCGCTGACCGGTGAGCGGCTGGCGAGCCTGCCGCAGTCCACCCCGGCCGACGTCGAGGTCGCCTTCCAGCTGGCCCGCCGCGCCCAGTCGGCCTGGGCCGCGCTGCCCGTGCGCCGCCGCGCCGCCGTCCTGCTGCGCTTCCACGACCTGCTGCTCAAGCGGCAGGACGAGGTCCTGGACCTGATCCAGGCCGAGACCGGCAAGGCCAGGCTGCACGCCTTCGAGGAAGTGCTCGCCGTCGCCATGGCCGCCCGGCACTACGGGCGCGCCGCGCACGGGTACCTGCGCGACAAGCGGCACGGCGGCGCGCTGCCGGTGCTCACCCAGGCGATCGAGGCCCGCCGCCCCAAGGGCGTGATCGGCCACGTCTCGCCGTGGAACTACCCGCTGGAGCTGTCCGTCGGCGACGCCCTGCCCGCCTTCGTGGCCGGCAACGCCGTCGTCAACAAGCCCGACACGCAGACCGCGCTCACCGCGCTGTGGGCCCGCGAACTGCTCGTCGAGGCCGGGCTGCCGGCCGACCTGTGGCAGGTCGTGATCGGCGACGGACCGGTGATCGGCCCGGCCGTGGTCGAGCACGCGGACTACGTCTCCTTCACCGGCTCCACCCGCACCGGCCGCGACGTCGCCCAGCGCGCCGCCGCCCGGCTGATCGGCGCCTCGCTCGAACTCGGCGGCAAGAACGCCATGCTGGTGCTCGCCGACGCGGACCTCGACCGGGCCGCGGCCGGCGCCGTGCGGGCCTGCTTCTCCTCCGCCGGTCAGCTCTGCATCTCCATCGAGCGCCTCATGGTCCACCGTTCGGTCGCCGACGCCTTCCTGGAGAAGTTCGCCGAGCGCACCCGGGCCCTGCGCCTGGGCGGCGGCCTCGCGTACGGCGCCGACATGGGCTCGCTGGTCTCGGCCCGCCAACTGGACACCACCACCCGGCACGTCGAGGAGGCCGTCAAGGCCGGCGCCACCGTGCTGGCCGGCGGCCGCGCCCGGCCCGACCTCGGCCCCTTCTTCTACGAGCCGACCATCCTCGACGGCGTCACGCCGGAGATGGCGGTCTGCGGCGAGGAGACCTTCGGCCCGGTCGTCTCCGTCTACCGCTTCGACACCGACGACGAGGCGGTGGCCGCCGCCAACGCCACCCCGTACGGCCTCAACTCCAGCGTCTGGACCCGGAACCCGCGCCGCGGCCGGGCGGTCGCGGCCCGGCTGCGCACCGGCACCGTCAACGTCAACGAGGCGTACGCCGCCGCCTACGGCTCGGTCGGCTCGCCGATGGGCGGGATGGGCGACTCCGGGCTCGGCCGGCGGCACGGCGCGGAGGGCATCCTGCGGTTCACCGAGGCCCAGACCATCGCGACCCAGCGGCTGCTCCCGCTCGCGCCCTCGCTCGGGCTCGACGACCGGCAGTTCGCGGCGGTGTTCACCGGCGGGCTGCGGGTGCTGAAGGCGCTGCGCCTCAAGTAGGCGGGGCAGTGGCGGAGCCCGGCCGGTGGGCGGTGCGGGCGGATTCGGACGGCTAAGGGAGCAGTGGCAGATGGCGGGGTCCCCGGAACAGGGCGAGTTCGACTACGACGTGGTCGTGGTCGGCTCCGGCTTCGGCGGTTCGGTCGCCGCGCTGCGGCTGACCGAGAAGGGCTACCGGGTGGCCGTCCTGGAGGCCGGGCGGCGCTTCGACCGCGACGAACTGCCCCGGAACTCCTGGGACCTGCCGAACTACCTGTGGGCGCCGCAGCTGGGGCTGTACGGCATCCAGCGGATCCACCTGCTGGCCAACGTGCTGATCCTGGCCGGCGCCGGGGTCGGCGGCGGCTCGCTGAACTACGCCAACACCCTGTACGTGCCGCCGAAGGCGTTCTTCGAGGACCGTCAGTGGCGCCACATCACCGACTGGCAGGCGGAGTTGGCGCCGTTCTACGACCAGGCACAGCGGATGCTCGGGGTCCGGCTCAATCCGACCGTCACGCCGTCCGACGTCCACCTCAAGGCGGCGGCCGAGAAGATGGGCGTCGGGGACACCTTCCACATGGCGCCGGTCGGGGTCTTCTTCGGGGACGGCAAGGACACCGACGGCACGGCCAAGGCCGCGCCCGGCGAGGAGGTCGCCGACCCGTACTTCGGCGGCGCCGGCCCGGCCCGCAAGGCCTGCGTGGAGTGCGGCGAGTGCATGACCGGGTGCCGGCACGGCGCCAAGAACATGCTCACCGAGAACTACCTGTACCTGGCCGAGCAGGGCGGCGCGGAGATCCACCCGCTGACCACGGTGGCCCGGATCCGGGAGCAGGGCGAGGGCTACGCGGTGGACGTGCGCCGCACCGACTCGCGCTCGAAGACGGACCGGGTCAAGGCGGGCGCGCGGACCATCACCGCCGCCCGGGTCGTGGTCGCGGCCGGCACCTACGGCACCCAGTCGCTGCTGCACCGGATGCGCGCGGACGGCCACCTGCCCCGGCTCTCGGCCCGGCTCGGCGAGCTGACCCGGACCAACTCCGAGGCGCTGGTGGGCGCGCAGACCACCGACCGGCGCTACGGCAGCCGCGCGGACTTCACCAAGGGCGTCGCGATCACCTCCTCGATCCACCCGGACGCGAACACCCACATCGAGCCGGTGCGCTACGGCAAGGGCTCGAACGCGATGGGCGCGCTGTCGATCGCCCAGGTCGCGGGCGGTGGTCGGGCCCCGCGCTGGCTGCGCTACCTGGGCAACTCGGTGAGTCACCCGGTGACCTTCGCGCGCTCGATGAACCAGCGCCGCTGGTCGGAGAAGACGATCATCGGCCTGGTGATGCAGTCGCTGGACAACTCGATCACCGTCTCGCTGAAGAAGGACCTGCTCGGCAAGGCCCGGCTGACCTCCGCCCAGGGCCACGGCGCGCCCAACCCGACCTGGATCCCGGCCGCCGAGAAGGGCGCCCAGGCGCTTGCCGCGGAGATCAACGGCTTCGCCGGCAGCACCGTGGGCGAGATCTTCGATATCCCGATGACCGCCCACTTCCTCGGCGGCTGCCCGATCGGCGACACCGCCGAGACCGGCGTGGTCGACCCGTACCACCGGCTCTACGGTCACCCGGGGATCAGCGTCGTGGACGGCGCGGCGGTCTCCGCCAACCTCGGCGTCAACCCGTCGCTGACGATCACCGCGCAGGCCGAGCGCGCGATGTCGATGTGGCCCAACAAGGGCGAGGCCGACCCGCGGCCGGAGCAGGGCGCGGAGTACCGCCGCACCGCGGCCGTCGCGCCGGTGCGCCCGGCCGTGCCGAAGGACGCGTTCGGGGCGCTGCGGCTGCCGCTGCTGGCCGTCCCGGAGGTGCCGAAGAAGCGCGGCTGACGCTCGACTGCGCGGCCAACGCGCCGGGGCTGGAAGCCGGTTGACATCCGTTCGGATCCGATGGGATAAACGGGCGTCCTGGGGGACCAGGGACTCGTCGAGCGGGGGGAACGCGGTTCATGGCCATCTGCGCATCGTGCGGTGCGGCTTCGGTGGAGGGGGCGCGGGCCTGTGCCGCGTGCGGACGGCCGTCCGCGCCACCGCCACCGCCCCCACCGCCGGCCGGTCCGCCGAGCAGCCCGCAGGCCGCCCCGCCCGTGGTGCCGCCGCCCCCGCCTCCCGGGTACGCGCCCGCGCCGCCCGGGTACGCGCCCGCGCCGGGCACCTGGGGCGCCGGGCGGCCGTACGACCCGGCTGCCGGGCAGTCGCCCGCGCTGCGCGGGCTGACCGCCATGGACTGGCGCCCGGCGCTCCTCGCGCTCCTCGCACCGACCGTCGTCCTGCTGGTCGCCGCGCTGGTCGCGGCGATCCCGAGCGACTACAACGAATCCGCCACCCTGGTCCAGATGCCCGGGTTCGGCGACCGCTACGGCGCCGCCCTCGCGATGGCGCTCGGCGCGCTCGGCGCCCCGTTCAAGCTCTCCTACGCGATCCACTGGCGGGGCACCGACACCGACTTCGGCTTCACGGCGCGGGTGCTCCCGCTGACCGTCACCGTGCTGTGGCTGCTCGCCCTCTGGCTCGGCCTGCGGACGCTCTCCCGCCGTCGGCAGGCCCGCACGGCCGAGCAGATGACCCGCGGCCAGGCGGCCGGCGAGGCGCTGCGCACCGCGCTGGTCGCGGCCGGCGTGACGCTGCTCGTCGGCCTGCTCGCCGGGGCGGACTGGAGCCCCTACCTGCCCGGCAACCCCACCGGGTTCGGCCGCTCGTCGGCGATCACCTACACCGCGGACGCCGGCTGGCCGCAGGCGGTCGGCTGGAGCGCCCTGCTCGCCGGGCTGGTCGCGTTCGCCGTGTACGGCACCGACGCGCTGCGCTGGGCGGCCTGGCGCAACCGGACGATCCGCGGCTGGGCGGTGGCGGGGCTGGCAGCCGGCCAGGTGCTCGCGCTGCTGGTCGGCACGGCCTCGCTGGTGGCGTTCGTCCTGGTCGCGGCCAACAGCGAGGGCTGGCAGACCGCGGTGTCGTCGGCCTTCCTGCCCAACCTCGGGCTGATGCTGATCGGCATCGGCTCGGGGGCGACGTTCCGCGCCGAGGGCGGGCCCGCCTCCCGGGGGCCGGACTGGGGCGGCGGGCGGGGCGGCTACCCGGGCTTCCAGGAGTTCTCGTTCTTCGACCTGCACGGCGAGAGCGGCGCCTGGCGCTTCGCCGGCCTGCTGGCCGTCGCCTCGGTGATCCTGCTGGCCTGGACGGCCCACCGCCGTCGGCTCGACGCGGCCGACCGGATCCGGCTGGCGGTGGTGTACGCGGTCGGGCTGACCCTGCTCATGGTGTTCTCCGGCGCCGCGACCACGGGCTTCGGCAGCGGCGGGACGCGCTCCGACCCGGCCACCGCCGGCTACTCGGTGAGCCTGGTCTTCGGTTCGCTGCTCGCGGCCAACGTGATCTGGGCGGCGATCGGCGCGCTGGCGCTGCCGCCGCTGCTGGCCGCCGCGACGGGCGGGCGGGGCGCGGCCGCCGTCCCGTACGCGGGCGCCGTGCCGCCGCAGGGTCCGCCGGACGGGTACGACCACGTCGGGCCCGGGTACGGGCACGCCGCCGGGGAGCCCGAGCCGTACCGGCCGGAGGCGGGGGTGAGCGACGTGATCGGTTCGTCCGAGGGGCCGTCGGGGCCGACGGGCGGGGCGGACGACCGGCTCGCGGGGCCCCGGGACGGCGAAGGCAGGGTCGACCCGAGCGTCTGGCGCGACCACCCGTAGCGCGGATCCCGGCAGGTCGGGGCCCCGGCAGGTCGAGCGGGACCGGTCGGGGCCGGAAAGGCCGGCGCCGGAAAGGGCAAAGGGCCCCGCGGGGGAACGGGGCCCTTTGTCGCTCAGCACGCGGCGTCAGGGCTGCGCCGGTGCTGGAGGTGACGGCGCCGGGGGAGGAGCGCCGTCATTCGGTTGGCTTCGGGGCCGCGCCCGGTGCGGCTCCGGCGTGGGTGGCCGGCGGCGCGGGGGGCGCGCACGCTCGCGGTGCGTCGGGTCGGCGCGCAGTCCTGCGCCGGACACTCGATCACGGAGCGTGAGGTGGCGACCGTTGCCGCCCCAGGTCGCGGCGGCAGCGGTCCCGGACTCCACAGTGGGCCGTAGGCCGCCGGGAGAACCGCTTCCACGGAGCATCGTGCTGGACGGAGGGCTCGGTCTGCAACCGGTTCGGCACACTTCGGCCCGGTCCATTTTGTGACGACGAGCTCCGCTTCGCCGCGGTGATGATCACGGTGCGTAGTGGTTCGGTCGATTGCGGCGCACGGGGACGCGCGTAGCGGCGCGCAACGGTGAGTGGTGTGCGCCCCCGGGCGCGCGCCCGGGGGTCGTGCCGGGGTGCAGCGGCCGGCCCCGGGCGTCCCCGGGGCCGGCCGCCCCACCTCGCGGTCCAGTCGCGGCCGGGGTCGCTGTCCCCTGCTGGCCGGCCGCGGCACCCGCGCACGGTCCCACGGCGCGCCGCGCCCGGTCTGGCCGGAACGACGGCGGCGCCACGTGCGCCGGTGGACTGGAATGGAGCTCCACGCGTGGTCCTACGTGACGCGCGGCGGCGCCCCGCGCCCGGGGCGGAGGCGGCGCGTCTGGCGGGCGCGGCGCGGTCGCACGTCGTGTGAAGCAACGAACCGCCGGCCCGTCCGGTCACGGCTGCTTGGATGTGCAGACGAGTGAAACCGGGCAGCCCGGTAGAATCGGGCTCAGACACCCCCACCCGTCGCCGTCGTGGCCCCTGCCCGGGACGCGTGCCGAGCGACACCCTCGATACCGCTGCCGGAAGGCCGTCTGTGTCCGCTGCAATTCCCGTCCAGTCCGTACCTGAGACCGACACCGTGCTGGTCGTCGACTTCGGTGCCCAGTACGCCCAGCTCATCGCCCGCCGGGTGCGTGAGGCCCGGGTCTACAGCGAGATCGTGCCGAGCTCCATGCCGGTCGCCGAGATGCTCGCCAAGAACCCGAAGGCGATCATCCTGTCCGGCGGCCCGTCCTCGGTCTACGAGGAGGGCGCGCCGCAGCTCGACCGTGCGATCTTCGAGGCCGGCGTCCCGGTGTTCGGCATGTGCTACGGCTTCCAGCTGATGGCCAAGACGCTCGGTGGCACCGTCGACAACAGCGGCGCCCGCGAGTACGGCCGCACCCCGCTGACCGTCAGCCGCTCCGGCTCCACCCTGTTCGAGGGCGTCCCGGCGAAGCACTCGGTGTGGATGTCGCACGGCGACGCCTGCTCCGCGGCGCCCGAGGGCTTCACCGTCACCGCCTCCACCGACGTGGTGCCGGTCGCGGCCTTCGAGAACGACGAGGCCCGGCTCTACGGCGTCCAGTACCACCCCGAGGTGCTGCACTCCGACCACGGCCAGCAGATCCTGGAGCACTTCCTCTACCGCGGCGCCGGCCTCGCCCCGACCTGGACGACGGGCAACGTCGTCGAGGAGCAGGTCGCGCTGATCCGCGCGCAGGTCGGCACCAAGCGGGCGATCTGCGGCCTGTCCGGCGGCGTGGACTCCGCGGTCGCCGCGGCCCTGGTCAACAAGGCCATCGGCGACCAGCTGACCTGCGTCTACGTCGACCACGGCCTGATGCGCAAGGGCGAGACCGAGCAGGTCGAGAAGGACTTCGTCGCGGCCACCGGGGTGCAGCTGAAGGTCGTCGACGCGGCCGAGCGCTTCCTGGACGCGCTGAAGGGGGTCACCGACCCCGAGGAGAAGCGCAAGATCATCGGCCGCGAGTTCATCCGGGTCTTCGAGCAGGCCCAGGCCGAGATCATCGCCGAGGCCGGCGAGCAGGGCGAGTCGGTCGACTTCCTGGTCCAGGGCACCCTGTACCCGGACGTCGTGGAGTCCGGCGGCGGCACCGGCACCGCCAACATCAAGTCCCACCACAACGTCGGCGGCCTGCCCGAGGACCTCCAGTTCCAGCTGGTCGAGCCGCTGCGCAAGCTGTTCAAGGACGAGGTCCGGATGGTCGGCCAGGAGCTGGGCCTGCCGGAGGAGATCGTCCAGCGCCAGCCGTTCCCGGGCCCGGGCCTCGGCATCCGCATCGTCGGCGAGGTCACCGAGGAGCGCCTGGACCTGCTGCGCGAGGCCGACGCCATCGCCCGCGAGGAGCTGACCGCGGCCGGCCTGGACCGCGAGATCTGGCAGTGCCCGGTCGTGCTGCTCGCCGACGTGCGCAGCGTGGGCGTGCAGGGCGACGGCCGCACCTACGGTCACCCGATCGTGCTGCGTCCGGTGTCCTCCGAGGACGCCATGACCGCGGACTGGTCGCGCCTGCCGTACGACGTGCTGGCCCGCATCTCGACCCGCATCACCAACGAGGTCCGCGACGTGAACCGCGTCGTCGTGGACGTCACCAGCAAGCCGCCGGGCACCATCGAGTGGGAGTAGGCACTCCCGCCGGCCCGGGTGTCCGACGCCGGACCGGAGCCTGAACGGCCGCGCCGTCGTTCCCTTGAGAGGGGGCGACGGCGCGGCCGTCGGCGGTTCCGGGGGGTCCGCGTGAGGTGGACCTCCCACCGAAAGCGTTCACGAGCGGGCAGAATGCGGACCGGACCTGTCAGGAGCGGCAGGCCGCGAGGGAAGGTGTGAGGCATGTCGGAGGCTGGCAACTCCGTGGCGGTCGGCGGGGGCGCGGCCGGACGGGCGGACCGGGCGGCCCAGCGGCGGGCGTTCGCGACCCGGTTCGCGATGCTGCCGCTGCGGCTCTTCCTCGGCGTCACCTTCGTCTACGCGGCCCTCGACAAGCTGTCCGACGCGCACTACCTGGCCGGGGCCGGCGATCCGGCGTCGTTCGTCTCGCAGACGCAGGCCGTCCGGGCCGCCAGCCCCGTCTCCTTCCTGCTCGGCCCCGCGCTGGACGCGCCGACCCTGTTCGCGCTCCTCGTGGCCTTCGGCGAGCTGGCCGTCGGCCTCGGCACGCTGCTCGGCCTGTGGGGCCGGGTGGCGGCGCTCGGCGGCGCGGCGATCAGCCTGAGCCTGTGGCTGACCGTCAGCTGGAACGTCTCGCCGTACTACCTCGGCAACGACCTGGTCTACCTGCTGGCCTGGACGCCGCTCCTGCTGGCCGGCACCCCGGAGCTCTCGGTGGACGGCTACCTCGCCCGGCGCGCCGGGCGGGACCGCGAGCGCGGGCTGGGCGAGGAGCACGTGCGGCGCCGGGCCCTGATGGACGGCGGGATCGCCGCCGTCGCGATCGGCGGCGCCGGGCTGCTGACCGGCTCGCTCACCCGGACCTTCGGGCGGGACAAGGCGGCGGCGCCGAAGCAGTCCGCCGCCCCGGTCGCGACCCCTTCCGCGCCCCCCGGGCCGGCCCCCTCGGTGGCCGCCGCGAGCGTGCCGGTCGGCGGCTCGGCCCAGGTCAAGGACCCGGCGACGGGCGACGCCGTCTACATCGTCCAGCCCAAGGCGGGCCAGTACTGCGGCCTCTCGTCGGTCTGCACGCACTCCGGCTGCGCGGTGGACGCCCCCAAGAACGGCCAGCTGTACTGCCCGTGCCACGGCTCGCGGTTCGACGCGGCCACCGGCGCGGTGGTCAACGGTCCGGCCACCAAGCCGCTCGCGAAGTACACCGTCACGAAGAGCGGCGAAAAGCTGAACCTCGGCCCGCAGCAGAGCTGAGCCGCCGGGCAGTGGCTAGTCCCCGTCGTCGGACCGGCCGCGGCGGGCCACCGCCGCGACCGCGCCGGCCAGGCCGCCGGCGCCGAGCACGATGAAGGTGACGGGGATGACGATCCGTCCGTTCACCGACTGGTCGTTGACCGCCGCGACCAGGTAGACCACCGCGATCACGGTGAACAGCGCGCCCGCGATCAGCGAGAACAGGTCGATCCGGTGCTTCCTCACTTCTGGACCACCTTGATGTTGCCGAGTCCGACCTCCAGCATGAGGTCGAGCGTGCCCTTGGACGGCCGGTCGGTGCCGGGGTGGATCTCGTAGGTGTGGCGGCCGGTGCTGTCGTTCCCGTCGCTGCCGGGGACGCTGATGCTGCCGAGCGCCATCTGGGTGACCACGTTGACGGTGACGTCGGAGGGCACCACGACCGTCAGGTCGCCCGCGCCCATCTCCACCCGGCTGGAGAGCTCGGCCCCGGCCGGGTCGAGCGCGCTCAGGTCGAGCCGGGCCTGGCCGGCCCCGAGGCCGTACTTCTCCTTGAGCTGGGACGCCGAGGCGACCGTCCAGGTGCGGTCGCCGAAGGCGTTCTGCAGCGAGTTCGGCGAGCGGCCGACGAAGGCCAGGCCCAGGGTGAGCAGCAGGCCGATCGCGGCCAGCTTGCGGGCCCGGCCGAACTTCGCGCCGACCAGCAGGGTCAGACCGACCACCAGCAGGGCGGTGGCCAGGACGGTCGAGCTCACCACGGTGATGCTGTTGTGGCCGACGGCGGCGGACCAGACCGCGGCGCCCGCGCCGATCGCCAGCAGGAATCCGAAGAAGCCGAGCGCCGAGCGTTCCTTCGGGTGACGGACCACGGTCGGCTTCGGCGGCGCCGCGGGGCCCGCCTTGCGCAGCGGGTCCCCCTCCGGTAGGTCGGTGCGCTGCCACCACGGCTGGGACGGCGTGCCGGGCGGGGGCACCGGGGTGCCGTACGGGGGCGTGGCGCCGGTCTTCGGCGCGCCGCTCCTGGGCGGCGTGGCCGTGGTGCCGTACGGGTTCCGCTCCGGGTGGCGCGGGTCCCACAGGTAGCCGGTGGGGCCGGGGGCGGGGGTGTCCGCGGGGACGGTGCCGGCGGCGCTCCCCCAGCCTTCGGCCGGGGGGACCCCCATGGCGGCGTGCCGGGCGCGGGCCGACTCGTCCTGCGGCACGTCCTGCCGGGGCCAGATGTACGGGGAGCCGGGTGCCTCGGCCTCGGGGAAGTAGCGGTCGTACGGGCCGCCGCGGCGGCGTCCGCGGGCCCGGGCCTTGCGGCGCTCCGGGTCGTAGCGCACCGCCAGGAAGACCAGCCCGGCGAGCAGCAGCAGCGGGAGCATCTGGTCGCCGTCGCCCATCGAGGAGAAGAACACCCCGGTGCCGATGACGGTCAGGAGCACCGCGCCGACCGACTGGCCGTCCACCCGGCCGGTGAGCACCCGCTGGAGCTCGGTGCGCCCGCCGCGGCCGGCGCCCCGGCCGTCCGGCGAGCCCTCGGTCGGGACGACCAGCCAGGCCAGGCCGTACAGGAACAGGCCGAGCCCGCCGGAGAGGCAGAGCACGACGGTGACGACGCGGAAGACCACCGGGTCGATGTCCAGGTGGCGCCCGAGGCCGCCGCAGACGCCGGCCACCACGCGGTGGTGCTCGGCCCGGGTCAGCGGCGGGCGGTCGGGTTCCGGCGGGGCGGCGGGCCCGGCGTCCTGGATGCGGTGGTCCTCGGTCATGGGCACCATCCTCCCGGGCCGGGCCGCCGGGCCCAACCGGTACCAGCCCTGTCCGCACCCTGACTTGTCCCTGATAAGCGGTAGGGACCCACCCTGATGCGCCCGCGGGCGCCCGCGTGGAACCATCGGTGGCGTGGCAGCACCCGGTACCGATCCCCGTCCCCTCGCCCCCGACGCCCCGCCGCCGTCGGGCGGCGACCCGAACGCGTCCGACGGCGGCCGTCCGCCCTACCGCCGGCTCTACCGCAGCCCGCACGGGCGGATGCTCGGCGGCGTCGCGCACGGCCTCGCGGTGCACCTCGGGCTGCCGGTGCGGTGGGTCCGGCTGGCGTTCGTGCTGCTGTTCTTCGCGCAGGGGATCGGCGGGCTGCTGTACGCGGCGTTCTGGTTCGTGGTGCCGATCGGCATCGGCGAGCCCTCGCGGCGCGGCGCGCACTGGGTGTACGTCAACGGCACGTTCGTGCCCGCCGCGCAGTGGCAGGGGCCGAGCGCTCCGCTGACCAAACCGGGGGCCGGCACCGGCTGGGTCGGCCGGCTGCGCGAACTGCTTCAGCACGCCCTGCAGGGCGAGCCGGTCGTGCAGACCGCCGCCGCCACCGAGGGCGAGGCCTCCGCCCGCCCGGCCAAGGGCGGCCTCGGCCAGCTCGCCGCGCTGGTCATGGTCGTCATCGGCGTGATCGCGCTGCTCAACGTCCTCGGCTGGCAGACCGCCAAGCCGTACACCTGGCCGCTGCTGGCGATCGGCGTCGGCGTCGCGCTGGTGTGGCGGCAGGCCGACGACTCGCGCTGGCAGCGCTGGTTCGGCCTGGAGGAGGGGGAGAAGCGGCGCGGCGCCTACACCCGGGTCGGCGCGGGCGTCCTGCTCGCGGTGGCCGGCACGATCGCCCTGCTCGCGATGCAGACCAGCGACTCGACGCTCGGCTCGGTCATCGAGGCCTCGATCGCGGTGCTCGCCGGCGTGCTCGTGCTGCTCGGCCCGTACGGACTGCGGCTCTGGCAGGACCTCGGGGCCGAGCGGACCGCCCGCATCCGCGCCCAGGAGCGCGCCGAGATCGCGGCGCACATCCACGACTCGGTGCTGCACACCCTGACCCTGATCCAGCGCCGGGCCGAGGACCCCAAGGAGGTGCTGCGGCTGGCCCGCTCGCAGGAGCGCGAGCTGCGGCTGTGGCTGTACCGCCCGGAGGCCGCCGCCGAGGCCGCGCCGGAGACGATGGCGGAGACCCTGCGCTCGGTCGTCGCCGAGGTCGAGGACCGGCACGGCGTCCCGGTCGAGCTCGTGATCGTCGGCGACTGCCCGATGGACGAGAAGATCGCGGCACAGATGCAGGCCGCGAGGGAGGCGACCGTCAACGCGGCCAAGTACGGTGGCGGGGGACCGGTCCAGGTGTACGCGGAGGTCGAGGGGAGGACGGTGTCGGTGTTCGTGCGCGATCACGGCCCCGGCTTCGACCCCGACACGGTGCCCGAGGACCGGATGGGCGTACGGGAGTCGATCATCGGCCGGATGAAGCGCAACGGCGGCACCGCCCGGGTGCGGCCCGCGCCGGACGGCGGCACCGAGGTCGAGCTGGAGATGGAGAGAACGAATGACTGAGGCAGCGCCGGAGCGCACCGCTCGGGTCGTGCTGGTGGACGACCACCGGATGTTCCGGACCGGGGTCAGGGCCGAGATCGGGCGCACCGCGGAGACCGGCATCGACGTGGTCGGGGAGGCGGACGACGTCGAGTCGGCGGTCCGCGTCGTCGCCGAGACCCGGCCGGACGTCGTGCTGCTCGACGTCCACCTGCCCGGTGGCGGCGGCGTCGAGGTGCTGCGGCGCTCGGCGGGGGTGATGACCGGCGAGCAGTCGGTGAAGTTCCTCGCGCTGTCGGTGTCGGACGCGGCCGAGGACGTCATCGGCGTCATCCGCGGCGGTGCGCGCGGCTACGTCACCAAGACGATCACGGGGAACGACCTGGTCAACGCGATCTTCCGGATCGCCGACGGCGACGCGGTGTTCTCGCCCCGGCTCGCGGGCTTCGTCCTGGACGCGTTCGCGGCCACCGACACCCCGCCGGTCGACGAGGACCTCGACCGCCTCACCCAGCGCGAGCGCGAGGTGCTGCGGCTGATCGCGCGCGGGTACGCGTACAAGGAGATCGCCAAGCAGCTGTTCATCTCGGTGAAGACGGTCGAGAGCCACGTCTCCGCCGTCCTGCGCAAGCTCCAGCTGAGCAACCGGCACGAGCTCACCCGCTGGGCCACCGCGCGCCGCCTGGTCTGAGCACCGTCCGCACGAGCCCGTCCGCCCCCGGCCCCGCACCGATGGGTCTGCCCGGGCCGGGCGGGCTTGTCGGTGCGGGGCCATAGACTCGGAGTGCCATGAGTAGCCTCTTTGACGACCTCCCGCTCCCCGGTTTCGAGGCCCCCGCCGCCGGGTCGAAGCAGCCCGCCGCCACTCCCCTCGACGAGGAGCCCCCGCCGTTCGAGGACGACGTCCCGTACGACGCGTACGAGGAGGCGATCCCGGAGGGGCTCTTCCACACGGACCACGCCGCCGCGGCCGAGCGCGACGCCTGGTACCGCAACGGCGCCGCCCGGACGGTGGTCGACCCGGCCCAGCTGCTGGAGGGCATGAACGACCCCCAGCGCGAGGCCGTCCTGCACGCCGGCTCGCCGCTGCTCATCGTGGCCGGCGCCGGCTCCGGCAAGACCCGGGTGCTCACCCACCGCATCGCCCACCTGCTCGGCGCCCGCGGCGTGCAGCCGGGCGAGATCCTGGCGATCACCTTCACCAACAAGGCCGCCGGCGAGATGCGCGAGCGCGTCGAGCAGCTGGTCGGCCCGCGCGCCCGGGCCATGTGGGTCTCCACCTTCCACAGCGCGTGCGTGCGGATCCTGCGCCGCGAGTCCAAGGTGCTGGGCTTCACGTCCAGCTTCTCGATCTACGACTCGGCCGACTCCCAGCGGCTGATGTCGCTGGTCTGCCGCGACCTCGACCTGGACCCCAAGCAGTTCCCGCCGAAGTCCTTCACGGCGAAGGTCAGCAACCTCAAGAACGAGCTGATCGACGAGGAGACCTTCGCCGACCAGGCCGCCAACCCGATGGAGAAGAAGCTCGCCGAGGCGTACGCGCTCTACCAGCGGCGGCTGCGCGAGGCCAACGCGCTCGACTTCGACGACATCATCATGACGACGGTGAACCTGCTCCAGGCCTTCCCCGACGTCGCCGAGCACTACCGCCGGCGCTTCCGGCACATCCTGGTCGACGAGTACCAGGACACCAACCACGCCCAGTACATGCTGGTCCGGGAGCTGAGCGGCGGCTCCGTCGCCGCCGCGCCGAAGCGCACCGTGGACGGGGAGTTCGTGAACCCGGCCGCCGCGCACCTCGCCGAGGTGCCGCCCGCCGAGCTGTGCGTCGTCGGTGACGCGGACCAGTCGATCTACGCCTTCCGCGGCGCGACCATCCGCAACATCCTCCAGTTCGAGGAGGACTACCCGAACGCGACGACGATCCTGCTGGAGCAGAACTACCGCTCCACGCAGACGATCCTGAGCGCCGCCAACGCCGTCATCGAGCGCAACGCCAACCGGCGCGAGAAGAAGCTCTGGACGGCCGGCGACCACGGCGAGAAGGTCGTCGGCTACGTCGCCGACGACGAGCACGGCGAGGCCCAGTTCATCGCCGACGAGATCGACCGGCTCACCGACAAGGGCGAGGCCAAGCCCGGCGACGTCGCGATCTTCTACCGCACCAACGCCCAGTCCCGCGTGTTCGAGGAGGTGTTCATCCGGGTCGGCCTGCCGTACAAGGTCGTCGGCGGGGTGCGCTTCTACGAGCGCAAGGAGGTCCGGGACGTCCTCGCGTACCTGCGGGTGCTCTCCAACCCCGAGGACACCGTGCCGCTGCGCCGGATCCTCAACGTGCCCAAGCGCGGCATCGGCGAGCGGGCCGAGGCGATGATCGACGCGCTCTCCTCGCGGGAGCGGATCTCCTTCCCCCAGGCGCTGCTGCGGGTCGACGAGGCGTACGGGATGGCCGCGCGCTCGGCCAACGCGGTCAAGAAGTTCAACACCCTGATGGCCGGGCTGCGCCAGGTCGTCGAGTCGGGCGCGGGCCCGGCGGCGGTGCTGGAGGCCGTCCTGGAGGAGACCGGCTACCTGGCCGAGCTCCAGTCCTCCACCGACCCGCAGGACGAGACCCGGGTGGAGAACCTGCAGGAACTCGCCTCCGTCGCCCTGGAGTACGAGCAGGACCCGGGCGAGCGGCCGGACGCCGGCGAGGACGGCGCGCCGCCGGTCGGCTCGCTGGCCGACTTCCTGGAGCGGGTCGCGCTGGTCGCCGACTCCGACCAGATCCCGGATGCGAAGCAGTACGGGACCGAAGGAGGAAGCCCGGACGAGGACGAGGAGGGCCGGGGCGTCATCACGATGATGACCCTGCACACCGCCAAGGGCCTGGAGTTCCCGGTGGTCTTCCTGACCGGCATGGAGGACGGCATCTTCCCGCACATGCGGGCCCTCAACCAGGTCAAGGAGCTGGAGGAGGAGCGCCGCCTCGCGTACGTCGGGCTGACCCGGGCGCGCGAGCGGCTCTACCTGACCCGCTCGGTGCTGCGCAGCGCGTGGGGGCAGCCCGCGTACAACCCGGCCTCGCGGTTCCTGGAGGAGATCCCGGAGAACCTGGTGGAGTGGAAGCGGACGGGGGCGGCGCAGGCGCCGGCCGCGCGGGGCTTCTCCTCGGGCTCCTCGTGGGGCAAGTCCTCCTCCGGGGGCGGCGGTTCGCGGGCGGGCTCGTCGGCCTCGGCCTCGCCGAAGGCGGGCTGGGGGCAGTCGGCGCGGCGCTCGGGCAAGGTCGTGGAGCGCGAGGCCGTCTCGCTCGCGGTCGGGGACCGGGTCACCCACGACACCTTCGGGCTGGGCACGGTGGTCACCGTCACGGGTGTCGGCGACCGGGCCCAGGCCACGGTGGACTTCGGCACGGAGGGGCGCAAGCAGCTGCTCCTGCGCTACGCGCCGGTGGAGAAGCTCTAGTGCCACCGCGCTGGCAGGCCCGGGCCCTTCGAGCCGGCCCGGCCCGCTAGCGCGGGTCCAGGCCGTTCGAGAGGAACCACGGCAGCGGGTCGACCGGCCCGCTGCCCGGCGGCCGGATCTCGAAGTGCAGGTGCGGGCCGGTGCTGTTGCCGCTGCTGCCGACGAAGGCGATGAGGTCGCCCTGCTTCACCGGGCCCTTGCGGACCTTGTAGCCGCGCAGGTGGCAGAACCAGGCCTCGGTGCCGTCGTTCATCTTCAGTATCGACATGTAGCCGTAGAACGGGTTCCACTGCGTGCGGATCGTGCCGTCGGCGACGGCGTAGACCTCGGAGCCGCCGTCCACCGGGAAGTCGATGCCGGTGTGGCGGTTGGCCCAGTGGGTGCCGGCCGCGCCGAACAGTTCGCCGAGGCCGTGCTGGGCGACCGGCATGACGACCTTCGGCTGCGGGGCGGGCGGCGGCGTCGGCTGGGCGGTCGGGGCGTCCGTCGGCTGGGCGCCGGTCAGCGGCTGGCGGGCGTCGCCGCGCGAGGCCTGGGAGTGGTCGCCGCCGGCCGCGACGGCCTGCTGGGCGGTGACCTTGGTGGCCGTGGCGGCGGTGCTGTCGGGGGCGTCGGCCGCCGTCGCCTGCGGGGGCACCCGGCCGGCCTCGTCCTGCACCACCGTGATCGCCGCGGCCGCGGCGACCCCGAGCGCGGCCACCGACGGCACCGCGACCCGGAACAGCGCGGCCCGGGTGGCCGCCTTGGCGGCGCCGCGCCGCTGCGCGCGGGACTGCTCCCGGGCGGCCACGCGCAGCTCCGCACGGGTCGGACGGGCGGCTGCGTCGGGAGCCATCGGGGGCTGCCTCCTCGGTGGGCCTCGGTCACGTCGTCGGGCGAGGGAAAACAGGCGTGACTGTATCCGTACGTTCCGTGCCCCCGAAAAACCTCCGCTTGTCAAGAGGTCGCGCGGGGGTCCGTGCGATTGCCCGGAGGTGGGTATACCCACTGGTAGGAAGGGGTGGGCCTGTGATTTTGCCCTCCTCTTGAGGGGTGGCACGGCCAACCGGCCCGGGTGGCGCTAACCTCCCCTCAGGTTGGTTATTGACCGTTAACGCGCCCACGGCCCACGAGGCCGGGTGGGTTGGTGGACGACGAGGTCCAGGAGGCAGTCATGGGTGTGTCAGGGCCGATCCGTGTGGTGGTGGCCAAGCCGGGGCTGGACGGTCACGACCGCGGCGCCAAGGTCATCGCGCGCGCCCTGCGCGACGCCGGCATGGAGGTCATCTACACCGGGCTGCACCAGACGCCCGAGCAGGTCGTGGACACCGCGATCCAGGAGGACGCGGACGGCATCGGCCTGTCGATCCTCTCGGGCGCCCACATGACGCTGTGCGCGCGGGTGCTGGAACTGCTGAAGGAGCGCGACGCGGCCGACATCAAGGTGTTCTGCGGCGGGATCATCCCGGACGAGGACATCGCCGAGCTGAAGGCGATGGGCGTCGCGGACATCTTCACCCCGGGCACCCCGACCCGGGACGTCGTCGCCTGGGTCGAGGCCAACCTCCGCGCGGCGGGCTGATCTCCGCCCTCATCGTCGGGTGAGCGGGCCGGTCCCCGGGCGGGGGCCGGCCCGCTTTCTCGTGCCCGGGGCTCGACTCGGGCCGGGGGCCGGGCTCGGCTCAGGCCCCGGACCCGGGCTCACGCGCCGGGCCGGGCTCACGCCCCGAGCTCGGCGAGCATCGCCTCCCGGAAGCGGAGCGTCCCGGCGAGGCGGGCGAAGGTCTCGGCCCACGCCGAGTCCGGTGTGGTGCCGGCGGCCAGCTCCTCGACGGCGCCGGCCGTCTCCGGGGCCAGCGCGCGCTCAGTCATCCCGAGCACGCCGCTGTGGCTCCACGGGTACGCCCCGGAGGCGGCGGCGCGGGACAGTGCGGTGACGACCGCGGTGGACAGCGGCGGCGTCCACGGCGTGGTGCACGCGCCGAGCAGCTGGAAGGCCTCGCCCAGGCCGTGCACCTCGATGAACGCGGCCGTCCAGGCGGCCCGTTCGGCGGGCGGCAGGACGGACAGCAGCTTGGCGGGCGCGCCGGTGGCCCGCGGCGCCCGCGCCCGGCCCGCGCCGCGGACGGGCGGGACGGGCGCCGGGCCGAGCAGCGCGCGGGCCCAGTCGGGGTCGTGCTGGCGGACGGCGGCGCGGGCCCAGGCCTCGCGGAGGTCGTCGGCCCAGCTGCTGCTGGTCTCGTCGATGCTGTCGCCGACCCGCAGGGCGAGCAGCTGGTCCGGTGTCAGGCCCGTCGTCTCGGGCCAGGTGGCGAGCGGCGCCGCCGCGACCACCTCGCCGAACCACCAGGCCCGTTCGCCGCGCCCGGTCGGTGACTTGGGGGGTATGCCGTCGCGCTCCATGGCCGCGTCGCACTCGGCGGGCGGGGTGACCAGCAGGTGTGTGCCCGGATCGGCGAGGCGGACGGCGGCGGTGGCGCGGACGGCCATCCGCCGGGCGAGCGCGGAGCCGGGGAGGGTGGAGAGCAGCTCGGCGGCCGTCGCCCGGACGTTCTTGCTGCGGTCGCCGAGGGCGGCCTCCAGGAACGGCTCGTCCTCGGGGGAGAGGCCGTCCTGGAGGGCGTCCAGGAAGAGCAGCCGGTCCTCGGCGCGCTCGGTCGGCCACGTGCTCCGCAGCAGGGCGAGGCCGGCCGCCGGATCGCGGCGGCGCAGCAGCGTGAGGTGGGTGACGCGCTCGGCGAACAGGCCCTCGTGCCACAGGCGGTCGTCCGCGGGCTCCGGCGGCGCGCCGGGCGGCGTGGTGCGCAGGACGTAGCGCCAGTCCGGGTTCCGCACGGCCAGCCAGCGGCCGAGGGGACCGGCCAGGGCGACGCCGTCCTGGCGCAGTTCGCTGCGGGCTCGGGAGGCGTCGAGCAGGGCGGGCACCAGGGCGGCCGGCGGGCGCAGGCCCCGCTCGCGGGCGGCGGCGAGCCACTGCGGCAGCAGCTCGGTGAGGTTGGCGAGGGTGCCGGTGCCGCCGGTGGTGCGGCCGGCGAGCAGGACGGCGAGCCGCCGGGCCGCCGCAGGGGGCAGCTCGGGGCGGCCGTCCTGCGGGGCGGGCGGGTCCGGCGGCTCCGCGGCCGGGGCGGGCAGGGCGCCCGCGCGGCGCCGGACGGTCGCGAGCGCGGCGAGCTCCAGCAGGGCGGTGGCCGGGTCGTCCCGGTCCACGGACCCGCCGAGGGGCAGGGCGGTGTCGGGGAGCCGGCGGCGGTCGGTGCCGAGGAGGGCGGTGGTGTGGAGGGTCTCCCACGGGTCCTGGGCGGTCGTCATGTTCTGCTCCTAGACGGTGGTCAGGCCTATGGGGCGGTGGTCGTCGCCGGGCCAGGCGGTGACCGGGGCGAAGCCCTGGTGGCCGTACTCGCCGAAGACGGTGAGCGGGCGGCCGGTGGACACGGCGGCCAGGCGCCACAGGGCGGCCTCCGGGACGGCCGCGGGGCGGACGGGGACGGTGTGGTGGCCGTCCGTCAGGCGCCAGCCGTCCGGGGTGAGGACGGGGACGACGCTTGTGAGGACGGTGGGCCAGGCGTCCAGCCACGGGTCGTCGGCGACGGCGGTGCCGTAGCCGGCCACCGCCTCGGCGACGGACAGGCCGTCCGGCGGGGCGGCCGGGCCGGGCGCGGGGGCGCCGTACCGGGTGCCGAGGGCGGCGCGCAGCGGACGGGCGCCGGGGTGGAAGGCGAGCTCGGCCTCCAGCGCGTGGCCGGTGGGCAGGGCGAGGTCGGGGGCCTGGCCGGGGCGGCCGAAGGCGAGCAGCAGGGCCGGGCGGCCGGTCTTGGCGCCGCGCAGCCAGAGCCGGCGGGTGGTGAGCCGGTCGTCCCCGCCCTCGCCCATGGGCGCGGTCCGGCTGCCGAGGACGAGCCAGCGGTCCCGGACCGTGGGCCCGGCGAGCAGTTCGGCGGCGTCGGTGGTGTAGCCGACCCTCGTCCGCACCGTCGCCGCCAGCCCGGTGGGCAGCTCGTCGAGCCGGGTGGCGGCGGTGGCGAGCAGGTGGAGCATCGCGTACTCCTCCAGGAGCCGCTCCTGCGGGAGGCCGTCCAGCTCGCGGACCCGGGCGGCGAGGCCCGGCGCCTGGGCGTCGACCATTCGCGCCGCCACCTCCTCCCACGGACCGGCGGCGGACCGGTCGGCCAGGCCGTGCCGGATCCCGTCGGCGAGCCGCAGCCGCAGCTCGGCCGCGCCGGCGGCGACCCGGGCGCCGC
>NZ_JBHVPD010000130.1:0-24721 GCF_042887525.1 Kitasatospora sp. NPDC057936 | reverse complement strand
CCCCTGGGGGTCGCGGGCCCGCCCGCGGTGCGTCATGTCGTCAGAGCGCGTCCGGTCCGCGCTCGCCGGTGCGGACCCGGACGGCCGTGTCGACCGGGATGCTCCACACCTTGCCGTCGCCGATCTTGCCGGTCCTGGCCGCCTTCACCAGGACGTCGATCAGCTGGTCGGCGTCGTCGTCCTCGACCAGGACCTCGATCCGGATCTTGGGCACGAGGTCCACGGTGTACTCGGCGCCGCGGTAGACCTCGGTGTGGCCGCGCTGGCGGCCGTAGCCGCTGGCCTCGGTGACGGTCAGCCCGTGCACCCCGAAGGCCTGCAGGGCGGCCTTCACGTCGTCCAGGCGGTGCGGCTTGATCACGGCGGTGATGAGCTTCATCGGGCGTCGACCTCGGTCTTCTCGGCAGTCGGGGCGGCGGGCTTCTGAACGTCGGGCTTCTGGGCCGTGGTCGCCGCGGAGGCCGCGGCCGGGGCGAGGGCCCGGGCCAGACCGGCGCCCACCGCGCTGAAATCGTAGGCGGACTCGGCGTGTTCGGCCTGGTCGATGCCGGCCACCTCCACCTCCTCGCTGACCCGGAACCCGACCGTCTTGTCGATCGCCTTGGCCAGCAGCCAGGAGACGACGAAGGAGTACGCCGCGACCACGGACACGCCGAGCGCCTGCTTGCCGAGCTGGTCGAGACCGCCGCCGTAGAACAGGCCCTTGGCGGTCTGGCCGACCCCGCCGGTGGCGAACAGGCCGATCAGCAGCGAGCCGATCGCGCCGCCGACCGCGTGCACGCCCACCACGTCGAGCGAGTCGTCGAAGCCGAGGCGGTACTTGAGGGAGATGGCGGCGGCGCAGACGGCGCCCGCGATCAGGCCGATCGCCACCGCGCCGAGCGGGCTGACCGAGCCGCAGGCCGGGGTGATGGCGACCAGGCCGGCCACCGCGCCGGAGGCGGCGCCCAGGGTGGTGAACGCGCCGTGCTTGAGCTTCTCGAAGACCAGCCAGCCGACCAGCGCGGCGCCCGTCGCCACCTGGGTGTTGACGAAGGCCATCGCCGCGACGCCGTTGGCGGCCAGTGCCGAGCCCGCGTTGAAGCCGAACCAGCCGAACCACAGCAGGCCGGAACCGAGCATCACCAGCGGCAGGCTGTGCGGGCGCATCGGGTCCTTCTTGAAGCCGATCCGCTTGCCGAGCACCAGGCAGAGCGCGAGTCCGGCCACGCCGGCGTTGATGTGCACGGCCGTGCCGCCGGCGAAGTCGATGACGCCGTTGCGGTCACCGAGCCAGCCGCCCTTGCCGCCGTCCACCATGAACACCCAGTGCGCGACGGGGAAGTAGACGACGGACACCCAGAGCGCGACGAACAGGCCCCAGGCGGCGAACTTGGCGCGGTCCGCGATGGCGCCGCTGATCAGCGCCGGGGTGATGATCGCGAACATCAGCTGGAACACGGAGAAGGCCGTGACCGGGATCGTGCCCGACAGCTCGTTCAGGCCGATCCCGCGCATCCCGAGGAAGTCGAGGTTGCCGATCAGGCCGAAGCCGGCGTCCGGCCCGAAGCTGAGCGAGTAACCGTAGAGGACCCAGAGCACCGTGACGATGCCGAGCGAGAGGAAGCTCATCGCCAGCATGTTGAGTGTGCTCTTGGCCCGGACCATGCCCCCGTAGAAGAAGGCCAGGCCCGGGGTCATCACCATGACCAGGGCCGCACTGATGAGCACGAAGGCGGTGTCGCCCGCGCTGAAGCCGTCCGGCATCGGCGTCTCCTCTGCGTGAAAGCCGATCCACCACCCGGGTACCTGTCCCGTGCCACCCGGGGTGTCGGCGATGAAGAGGAGAGTGCCGAAGGCGGGTTTCGGCCAGTGCGGCCGGTTGTTTCGCGGCCGTGACGCGTGCGACGCGCGGGTTACACCTGCGTGAACCGCAGCCCCGTCGGGGGTCCGGATGGGTTACCGTGCCGCCGCACGCCACGCCCGGTGCCGCAACCGCCACCGACCGTGGCGGCGGCGGCCGTCACGGTCGGTGGAGTCCGGCGGGGGCGTGGCTCAGACCACCGAGACGTACTCGGGGATGTCCTGGACGACCCTTTCCTTCAGGCGGCTCACCGCGTCCACGCCCTTGAAGCGGACGGCCGCGGCCTCCGTGGTCTTGCGCACCCGCGAGTTCAGCCGCTCGGAGCGGACCTTCGTCGCGATGTCCACCGCCTGCTCGGCCATCAGCGCGGCCTGCTCGGCCTCCTTCTGCAGCAGGTGCACGCTGGCCATGCCGATCAGGTTGAAGGCGTACGAGCGCACGTGGTCGCCGTCCTGGCGGAACAGGTCCACCGCGCGCTCCATCACCGGCGCGGACATCGACGCGTACAGCTCGGAGTTGTCGGAGTGGTAGGCGAGGTCGCGGAAGGAGTGCGCGTTCTCGGCGTTCAGCTCGGCGGGCGAGAAGAACTTCAGCCAGTCCGGCTCCTCGTCCCCCTCGCGGATGTCGGTGAAGGTGTCCTCGGCCAGCCGCACCGCCCGGGCGCAGCGGTTCACCTCGCCGATGGTCGCGTAGGCGCGCGCCTCCATCGCGTACAGCAGGGCCTGCTGGCGCGGGGTGGCGGTGTCGCGGCTGCCGTACTGGGCGAGGTGGATCAGCTCCAGGGCGTCCTCGCCACGGTTGAGGTGGATCATCTGGCGGCTCATGTCGGTGAGGATCAGCGCGCCGAACGGGCGGTCGCCGGCCTCCTTGGCGGCGTGCAGCGCGAGCACGTAGTACTTCTGCGCGCTCGGGTGCATGCCGACGTCGTAGGACATCCACCCGGCCAGGTGGGCGAGTTCGGCGGTGAGCCGGAACAGCCGCCGGGTGGTCTGCTCGGGGTAGCTCTCCTGGAGCAGGTCGGTGACCTCGTGCAGCTGGCCGACGACGGCCTTGCGGCGCAGCCCGCCGCCGTTCTGCGCGTCCCACTGGCGGAACATGACCGTGGTCTGCTCCAGCAGTTCGAGCTCGGGCTCGGACAGCCGGCCGGTGAACGCCTCGCCGCCGTTGGCCGCGGTCAGGATCGGGGTGGGGGTGCCGTTCGGGCCGGGGGCGAGCCAGCGCTGCATCGGCTCGATCAGGGCGGCGCCGGCGGTCAGCGCCAGCGAGGTGCCGAGGAAGCCCCGGCGGTTGAGCATCAGGTCGCTGCGGGAGTAGTCACTGATCAGCTGGACGGTCTGCGGGGCGCTCCACGGCAGGTCCACGCCGCCGCCGACGGTGGAGACCGGGATCGCGGCGCGCAGGCCGAGGTCCTCGATCGAGACGACCGAGCCGAAGCGCTCGGAGAAGAGCTCCGACATGATCTTGGGGATCGGCTCGCGCGGCTGCTCGCCGTCCAGCCAGCGCCGCACGCGGGAGGTGTCGGTGGAGACGTGGTGGGCGCCGATCTGCCGGGCCCGGCGGTTGACCTGGCGGGCCAACTCCCCCTTGGACCAGCCGCTGCGGGCGAACCACGTGGTCAGCTTCTCGTTGGGTTGCTTCTCTGCCATGGGGAACGTCCCATCCCGCCCGGCCCCGGAGGGCCCCCGATCGTCATCGCCCGACGGTTGCGGGCTGTTGCCAGACGTGCCGTGCCGCGGCGCCGCCGCACCCCTCTCTCGCACTGGTGTGCCACGACTCCGGACGGGGCGTCAGTTCGCCCAACTCCCGCGCCCCTGCGGCTCGGAGCTGACTCCCCGACGACGCCCGTGTGCTGAACGTAATGCCCCGCCGAGGGTCCGCGGGACGGCCCCTGGCGAAACGCCACCTTTCGCCACCCCCAGGAGTGAACCGAAGCAAGGGGGCACACGCTTCACTAGGTAGTCGCGGCGGTCGGCATATGCGGGCCGCCAAGTCCCCGAGCAATCCCGGCGGTCCCGACGGACCGCCACGGCCACCGGCGAGTTTGCCGTCCGCCCAGCTCGACGGCCGCCTCGCGCACACGACGATCCGGCATCGGCACAGCCGCCACAAGGCGGCGCCCGAGGCGCACCACCGCAAAAGGCGCACGCCACGCGCTGCGCGCCGCACCCGCACAACGCACCACGCAACGGACAATCAACGCAAAGTCACCATCCCGTAACCATCGGCAACGAGAACCTGTTGGGGGAGGCATGGACAACCTGTTCGGCGAACTTCGACTGGGGCACCTGCGGCTGGCTCCGCTGGGCGCGCGCCGCCGCACCAAGGTCACCGCGTCCCAGGCCGCCGCGGAGTACACCGGTCGCTGGGGCTGGGCGGTCGCCGTCACCGGCCGGGCCGCCGGCAACGCCCCGGCCGCCTGCCAGTGCGGCACCGCCCGCTGCGCCGCCCCGGGCCTGCACCCCGTGCCCGGCTGCGAGGCCGTCGTGCACACCGCCGACGCCGAGGGCTCCGTCCTGTTCCCCACCGGCCGGGCGTTCGACGTCCTGGACGTCCCCGAGCAGGCCGGCGTCCAGGCGCTCGTCCGGCTGGAGCGGATGGGCACCCAGGTCGGCCCGGTGCTGACCGCCCCCACCGGCCGGCTGCAGTTCCTGGTCGCCCCCGGCACCGCCCGCCGCCTGCCCGACCTCCTGTACCGGATGGGCTGGGACGACGCCGCGCTCGACCTGGCCTGCCACGGCGAGGGCAGCTACGTCGCCGCCCCGCCGACCGTCCTGCCCGGCCTCGGCCCGGTGCGCTGGCTGCGCCGCCCGACCCGGGACAACGCGGGCTGTCCGCCCGAGGCCCGGCTGCTGCTGGGCACCCTCGCCTACGCCTGCCACCGCGGCCGCGAGCGCACCGCGGAGCCGGCCTGGATGGCCTCCTGAGCCCAGCACGACCGAGCTCGGCGCGACTCCGGGCCCAGCATCACCCGAGCTCACATGACCCGAGCCCGGAACCACCCGAGCCCAGCACAAAGGGCCCGCCCCCAACGGGGAGCGGACCCTTCACCGTGTCCGGGGGGCTCAGTCCCCGATCAGCGCGTCCACGAACGCGCCCGGCTCGAACGGCGCCAGGTCGTCCGCGCCCTCGCCGAGGCCGATCAGCTTGACCGGCACCCCCAGCTCGCGCTGGACCGCGACGACGATGCCGCCCTTGGCGGTGCCGTCCAGCTTGGTCAGCACGATGCCGGTGATGTCGACCACCTCGGCGAACACCCGGGCCTGGATCAGGCCGTTCTGACCGGTGGTGGCGTCCAGCACCAGCAGGACCTCGTCCACCGGGCCGTGCTTCTCGACGACCCGCTTGACCTTGCCCAGCTCGTCCATCAGGCCGGTCTTGGTGTGCAGCCGGCCGGCGGTGTCCACCAGGACGGTGTCCACGCCCTCGGCGATGCCCTCCTTGACCGCGTCGAACGCGACCGAGGCCGGGTCGCCGCCCTCGGGACCGCGCACGGTCCGGGCGCCGACCCGCTCGCCCCAGGTCTGCAGCTGGTCGGCGGCGGCGGCGCGGAAGGTGTCGGCCGCGCCGAGCACGACCGTGCGGCCGTCGGCGACCAGGACGCGGGCCAGCTTGCCGGTGGTGGTGGTCTTGCCGACGCCGTTGACGCCGACGACCAGGACCACGGCCGGGCCCTCCTCGTGCTTGGTGGAGCGCACGGTGCGGTCGGCGTCCTTGCCGACCAGCTCGACGAGCTCCTCGCGCAGCAGCGCGCGCAGCTCGTCGGGGGTGCGGGTGCCGAGCACCTTCACCCGGGTGCGCAGCCGCTCGACCAGCTCCTGGGTGGGGGCCACGCCGACGTCGGCGGTCAGCAGGGTGTCCTCGATCTCCTCCCAGGTGTCCTCGTCGAGGTGCTCGCGGGAGAGCAGCGAGAGCAGGCCCTTGCCGAGCGAGTTCTGCGAACGGGAGAGCCGGGAGCGCAGCCGGACGAGCCGGCCGGCGGTGGGCTCGGGGACCTCGACGGCGGGGGCCGCCTCGGCCTCGGCGACCTCGACGGCCTCCGGGGCCTCCGCGGTCTCGGGGAGCGGAACCTCCTCGACGGTGCGCCGCGGCTCCTCGGTGGGCGGCGCGGCCTCCTCACCGACCTGGGGCTCGCGCGGGGTGGTCGGCGGCGCCGTGATGACCGGCGCCTGCGACTTCGGCGGGAGTTGCTGGCGTCGTCTGCCGGAAACGACGAGGCCCGCGATCGCGCCGACGGCGACCACGGCGATGACTACGGCAAGGATCACGTATTCCATATCTCCCCCAGTATCCGTGACGAGGCCCGAGAAGCACCGCACCCGGGCTAGGCGGATGTGGCCCGCACCACGCCCCGGCGCCGTTCCCGGTCCTCTCCCCCGGCCTGGCTGCCGGGAGATTCCCCCACCCGCAGCCGCTGGCTGATCACCTGGGAGATCCCGTCGCCCTTCATCGTCACGCCGTAGAGCGCGTCCGCGGACTCCATCGTCAGCTTCTGGTGCGTGATCACGATCAGCTGGGAGCTCTCCCGCAGCTCCTCCATGATCCCGATCAGCCGGCGCAGGTTGGTCTCGTCCAGCGCCGCCTCCACCTCGTCCATGACGTAGAACGGGCTGGGCCTGGCTTTGAAGATGGCCACCAGCAGCGCGACGGCGGTCAGCGAGCGCTCGCCGCCGGAGAGCAGCGACAGCCGCTTGACCTTCTTGCCCGGCGGGCGGGCCTCCACCTCGACGCCGGTGGTCAGCATGTCGTCGGGGTCGGTCAGCACCAGCCGGCCCTCCCCGCCCGGGAACAGCCGGGCGAAGACGCCCTCGAACTGGGCCGCGGTGTCGTGGTAGGCGGAGGTGAACAGCTGCTCGACCCGCTCGTCGACGTCCCGGACGATGTCCATCAGGTCGCGCCGGCCCCGCTTGAGGTCGTCCAGCTGCTCGCCGAGGAACTGGTGGCGTTCCTCCAGCGCGGCGAACTCCTCCAGCGCGAGCGGGTTGACCTTGCCGAGCTGCTGGTAGGCCTTCTCGGCCGCCCGCAGCCGCTTCTCCTGCTCGGCCCGGACGTACGGGTACGGCTCGCCCGGCTCCTGCCCCTCCTCAGGCGTGGCCGGCGGGACGGGCTGGTCGGGCCCGTACGAGGCGAGCAGTTCGCCGCCGTCGATGCCGAACTCCTCCAGTGCCCTGGCCTCCAGCTGCTCGATCCGCAGCCGCTTCTCGGCCCGCAGGACCTCGTCCCGGTGGCCGGCGTCGACCAGCTTGTCCAGTTCCTCCTTGAGGCCGCGGCCCTGTTCGCGGTGCTCCCGGAGCTCCGCCTCGCGCTCCGCGCGCTCCCGTTCGACGGCCGCCCGCCCGGCGTCCGCACGCGCGAGCGACACCTCCAGGCAGGCGAGCAGCTGCCGGGCGCCCGCCGCGACGGCGTTCGCCACCCCGGCGTCGTGCTGCGCGCGCCGACGGCGCTCGGCGGCGCGGGCGCGCGCCTCGCGCTCGGTGCGGGCGGCGCGGTCCAGCTGGTCGGCCCGGCCGGCCAGCGCGCGGACCCGCTCCTCGTGGGTGCGCACGGCGAGGCGTGCCTCCAGCTCGGCCTGCCGGGCGGCCGAGGCGGCCCCGGCCAGCCGCTGCTGCTCGGCCGGGTCGGGCTCGTCCTCCCCCGCGTCGGCCGAGTCCTCGGCGGCGGCCAGGCGTTCGGCCAGTTCCCCGGCGGTGGCGAGCAGTTGGGCGAGGCCCTCCGCCGCCCGGGCGGCGGCGGCCGCCAGCCGTTCGGCCTCGCCGGCGGCGGCGCGGGCCTGCCCGCCGAGGCGGCCGAGCGCTCCGGCCACCTGGGCCCGTTCCTTCTCCGCGTGCCTCCGCTGGGCGGACAGCCGTTCCACCTCGGCCGCCGACCCGCTCCGCAGTTCGGTGAGTCCGGCCAGCCGTTCGGCCGCGTCGGCGCAGCGGAGGGCGAGTTCGTCGATCGCGCGGGCCGTCTCGTCCACGGCGGCCTGGGTCTCCAGCAGGCTCGGCGCGCCGCCGGAGCCGCCGTGGGCGAGGCCGGCGCCGAGCCGGTCGCCGTCGGCGGTGACGGCGCTCAGGGCGGGGTGCGCGGTGATCAGGGACAGGGCGTCGTCGAGGGTGCCGACGACGGCCGTCCCGGCCAGCAGCGTGCGCACGGCGGCGGTCAACTCGGCCGGTCCGTCCACCAGTTCGGCCGCCCAGCGGGCACCGGCGGGCAACTCGGTCACGGCCCGGTCGGGTTCGGGCGCACCGGCGACGAGCAGCGCGGCCCGTCCGGCGTCGTCGGCGTGCAGCAGGCGCAGCGCGGCGACGGCGGCGTCCGGCGAGTCGACGGCCACCGCGTCGGCGGCTGCGCCGAGTGCGGCGGCGACGGCGACCTCGTGGCCGGGGGCGATGCGCAGCAGTGCGGCGGCCGGGCCGAGCAGTCCGGTCAGCCGGTCCCCCGCCGCGAGCAGCGCGCCCGTGCCGTCCTTGCGGCGCAGTCCGAGCGCCAGCGCGTCGTGGCGCGCGGTGAGCCCGGCGCGCTCGCGCTCGGCGGCGCCGGCGGCCTCCCGGGCGGCGGTGAGGTCGCATTCGACGGCGGCGAGCCGTGCGCGGGCCTCGTCGTGGGCGGTGTCGGCGCGCTCGTCGTCCCCGGCGAGGCCGTCGACCTGTTCCTGCAGCTGCTCGAACTCGCGCTGCGCGGCGCCCGCGCGCAGCAGCGCCTCGTCCCTGGCCTCGGTGAGCCGGCCGATCTCGGCCTGGGCCGACGCGGCCTTGGAGCGCGCGGCCGCCGCCTGCCCCTGGAGCCGGGCGAGCCCCTCGCGGCGGTCGGCGATGGCGCGGGCGGCGTCCCGCAGCCGGCGCTCCTCGGCGGCCAGGTCGCGTTCCAGTTCGTTCTTGCGTTCGACGGCCTCGGCCAGCGCGTACCGGGCCTCCTCCAGCGCCTCGGCGAGGGCGGCCTCCTCCTCGCGGACGCGCTCGGCCTCCCGTTCGAGCTCTTCCGGGTCCCGCCCGCGCCGTTCCTCGCCCTGCCCCCCGGCGACGGCGTGCCGGGCCCTCGCCTCGGCCAGTCCGATCGTGCCGCGGGTGCGCTCGGCGAGCGCGGAGAGCCGGTACCAGGTCTGCCGGGCGGCCTCCAGGCTCGGGCCGAGCTGCTCGACCTGCGCCTCCAGGACGCGCTCGCGCTGGACGGCGCGGGCCAGTTCCTGCTCGACGGTGGTGCGGCGCAGGCGCAGCGCCAGTTCGTCGGCGATCTCGGCCTCGACGGCCTGGCGGAGGACGAGCAGGTCGTCGGCGAGCAGCCGCAGCCGGGCGTCGCGCAGGTCGGCCTGGATGCCGGCGGCGCGACGGGCGATCCTGGCCTGCCGGCCGAGCGGGCCGAGCTGGCAGCGCAGTTCGGCCACCAGGTCCTGGACGCGGTTGAGGTTGGCCTGCATCGCGTCGAGCTTCCGCAGCGCCTTCTCCTTGCGCTTGCGGTGCTTGAGCACGCCGGCCGCCTCCTCGATGAAGGCCCGGCGGCCCATCGGGTCGGCGTGCAGGACGGAGTCCAGCTGCCCCTGGCCGACGATGACGTGCATCTCGCGGCCGATGCCGGAGTCGGAGAGCAGTTCCTGGATGTCGAGCAGCCGGCAGGTCTGGCCGTTGAGCGCGTACTCGCTGCCGCCGTTGCGGAACATCGTCCGGGTGATGGTCACCTCGGCGTACTCGATGGGCAGCGCGCCGTCGGTGTTGTCGATGGTGAGGCTGACCTCGGCGCGGCCGAGCGGGGCGCGCCCGCTGGTCCCGGCGAAGATGACGTCCTCCATCTTGCCGCCGCGCAGCGACTTGGCGCCCTGCTCGCCCATGACCCAGGAGAGCGCGTCGACGACGTTGGACTTGCCCGAGCCGTTCGGGCCGACGACACACGTGATGCCGGGTTCGAAGCGCAGCGTGGTGCTGGAGGCGAAGGACTTGAACCCGCGCAGCGTCAGACTCTTCAGGTGCACGCGGCCGGTCTCCTCATCGCTCGCCGGGGTTCACGGGCCCCGACGGCGACTGTATCCGGCAGGCGGGCGGCCGAAGGCGCCCGGACACGACGAAGGGACGCCACAACCGGGCGTCCCTTGCATGCTGCGTCCCTTGCGGGGCGGCTCAGTGCACAGCGGCGTCGATCTGCGCGGACCGGGCGGGACTCAGGTGAGAGCCGGCTCCCGCTGATCCAGATCGATGCTGTTGAGCAGCGAGTGCTCGTCAGCGACAGCGGTGAGAGCGTCGTTCTCAGCCTGCATCCGAAGGAGCTCGGCTTCAAGGTCCTGGACGCGCTGCTGAAGCCGTCGCATCTCGGAGAGCATTCGCGGGTCGGGGCCGCCGACGTACCCGAGAAGCGCCTTTGCCATGATGAATGGTCCTCCACGCTGAGTGACCGAACCGGAACGGTACAGGTCTAGGGGGAAGGGGGACGCACGCGCGGCGCGCCACCGGAAGTGCCGGCTTGGCACTGCGGCGCAACCATCGTGAGCTGGGCTCACGAGGGCATGCGCCGACCGGGAAAACGCGGTCGTGTGCGCGGGCTTCCAGCGTCTCACCAAAGACGGAAAGGGTCAACACGATCACCGCACGCTACCGCGCCCCTGTCACCTGCCTGGCGGTGTCGTCACGCCGAGGGGGTCCGGGCCGGGTCCACCAGGTGCTCGTGGATCATCGTTCGATGCGGAGTCAACCACGAGTCTGCCCGGATGGCAACCGTATGACACCGCCGGTTGAGGATCTTTTCGCCGGGGGCCGTGCGGGGCCCGGCCCCGGCGGAATTCAGCGGATCTCGAAGCCCTCGTAGCCGACGCCGACGGCGGTCCAGATCTCGGTCACGCCGCTCACGCTGCCGGGTGTGTCGGGGCCGCGGAGCAGGGCGAGCAACTCCTCGCAGTCGGCGGCGAGGCCCTCGGCCACCACCTGGACCCGGCCGTCGCCGAGGTTGCTCGCGTAGCCGGTCAGGCCGACCTCCAGCGCCCGCGCCCTGGTCCACCAGCGGAAGCCGACCTGCTGGACCTTCCCCCGGACCCAGGCGGTGACCCGGACCGGTTCCTCACTGTGGGCGTCGCGACCGTGCATGCCCCGACCCTAACCGGCCGCGGGCCCGGTCACAGCTCCGCGGGCCCCTCGACGGTCCACCCCGGGCTGTGCACCCGCGCGTGCAGTTCGCCGCGCCGGGCCTCCCGGCCGCAGGTGCGGCAGACCCAGGCCGCGTCGAAGGCGTGCGGCTCGTGCCCCTCCGGCTCGTGGTCGAAGGTGACCGGCGACTCGGGCAGCAGCCAGCGGTCGCCCCACGTGCGCAAGGCGTGGGCGAGCGGGGCGAGGTCCCGGCCGGCCTCGGTGAGGTGGTACTCGTAGCGCGGCGGCCGCTCGCTGTAGGCGCGCCGCTCGACGATCCCCGCCTCCTCCAGTGCCCGCAGCCGGGCGGTGAGCCGGTCCCGGGGCGCGCCCGTGTTGCGGGCGATCCGGTCGAAGCGGTGGTTTCCGTAGAACAGCTCCCGGACCACCAGCAGGGCCCACTTCTCGCCGACGACGTGCAGCGCCGCCGCCATCGAGCACGGCCGGCCGGGCAGGGCGGCGGGGAGCGACGGGAGCGGGCCCGGGGTGTCAGGGGTCACGGCGCCAGCGTGCCACACAGGGTTGTGTTCTCAAACCCGGGCCGGACGGCACTGCGGCCCCGCCGGAGGATCCGGCGGGGCCGCAGCGGGGTGCGCGTCGGGTCGGCGCGTCGGGTCAGCGGGTCACCAGTCGCCGCCGCCACCGCCGAAGTCGCCGCCACCGCTCCAGTCACTGCCGCTGAAGTCCCCGGCGTTGAAGTCCGCCCCGGTGAAGTCGCCGCCCTCGTACTGGTCCTGGTAGCCGTGGTGGCCGCCCTCCATCATCGGCGCCGCGGCGTAGGCCGGGCTGCTGATCATCGAGCCGAGCACGGTGCCGACCAGCAGACCGGGCAGCAGGCCGCCGCCGAAGCTGCTGTAGTAGCCACCCGCGTACGGGGCGTAGGCCGGGCCGGCGTTCCAGTACGGCTGCGGGCCGTACTCGGTGTCGACCGTGCGGACGGCCGGGTCGAGGCCGGCGGCGACGCGGTCCGCGTCCGCCTGGCAGACCGGGACGCTGCGGGCGGAGCCGCCGGCCGGGGCCCACTCGACGTCCTTGACGGACGGGCCGTGGCGCGGGTCCATGAAGCACGGGGGACGGCGCTCGGGCAGCGGGCGCTTGTCGCGCCGGGCGGCCAGGGTGGCCAGCGCGAACCGGCCGTCCTCGATCGTCTCGGTGACGACCTTGACGTCCTCGGGCTTCTTGGCCTCGTCCATCAGGCGCTTGGCCTTCTCGTACGACTCGAGCGCGTGGCTGTAGTCGGTGCGCTGGACGTCGTCCGCGTCGGCGGCGCGCGGGTTGAAGTCCAGGCGCTCCAGCTCGACGCCGTAGGCGGTGATGTCCTCGTCGACCACGCGGCGCAGCTGCTCCAGCTCGGCGCGGGCCTGCTCCTCCTTGCGCTTCTTGGCGCGGCGGAAGAGGAAGAAGACACCGGCACCGGCCAGCGCGAGCAGCACGACCGGGATGACCACCCAGGCGATCGAGGTGCTGTGGTTCACCCCGGTGCCCTTGGTCTGCGGGGCGGCCTGGTCGACGAAGTCGTTCAGGGTCGCGTTGATGTCGCCCTTGTCGGCGCGGGCGACGGCGCCTCCGATCCGGTCCGCGACGCCGACGCCCATGGCGCCGCGGTCGGAGCGGGCCATGAAGCCGCCGGTGCCCCGCCAGACGCCGTAGACGCCGTCGATGCCCACCAGGGTGCGCAGATCGGTGAGGATGGTGTCCTTGTTGGCGCTGTCGGGGACGACCGCGATGAAGATCGGCTTGTCGGCCTTCTCGATCTTCTTGGTCAGGGCGTCCGCCTGCGCCTGGCTGAAGCGGTCCAGCATCGTCGGGGCGACGTAGACCTGGCCCTTCTTCAGGGTGGCCGCGGCGTCGCTCAGGCCACCGGCCGCGGAGGCCGCCGGGGCGAGCAGAAGCAGAAGCCCGAGCAGCGTCGCCGCGACCACGGCGAGCGGCCCGGTGCCCCGGGAACGTCGAGCAAGGGTTCTCATAACACCCGACGCTACCGCGACCGGCGGCGAAGCACGCCATACCCTTCGCATACTGGTGATGAAGGGATTCCCCGCCGGACGCCGGGGCCGTCCCCTCCTCGGGGATGAGATTTCCCCCAAGTCACCCTGAAGCGGACTGCCGCCGGGAACCGCGGCAGGCGGCCGGACGTACGTCCCGGCAGGCCCGCAGCGGTCGGAGGGGGTGTCCTGACCGTATCGTGCGGACGGGCATAGTGGTCCCGGACCGCGGGTCCATTACCCGCTCTTGACCCAACGCCCCTCGTGGCCCCAACCCCTCTGATCGGAGCGCTCGGTGATCATCGGCCTCGTCACCGCCGTAGCGGCATCCGCCTGTTACGGCACCGGCTCGGTCCTGCAGGCCGTCGGTTCCCGGCGGTCCGCCCGCGAGGAGGCGGCCAAGGGCGCCTCCACCGCCACGACCGAGCACGGCGGGCCGAGCCTGTCCTCGACCGCGAAGGCCGCCGTCACCTGGGAGTTCATCCTCGGCACGGTGCTCGACCTGATCGGCTTCGGACTCGGCGCGCTGGCCGCCCGGCTGCTGCCGCTGTTCCTCTCCCAGACGATCATCAGCGCCAACCTGGTGATCACCGCGGTGCTGAGCATCAAGCTGCTCGGCATCCGGCTCAAGCAGCTGGAGTGGGCGTCGATCGGCGTGCTCTGCTCGGCGCTGGTGCTGCTGGCCGTCTCGGCCGGCCCCGAGGGCGGCCACCACGCGGAGATGTCCTTCCACTGGTGGCTGCTGATCATCACCACCGTCCTGCTGGTCGGCGGCGGCCTGCTGGTGCGGCGGATGGGCTCGAAGGGCGCGATCGTCGCAGGCCTGCTCTCCGGCCTCGGCTTCGGCGCCCTCGGCGTCGGCGTGCGCATCCTCAACGGCGTCGAGCCGTTCGAGCTCGGCGGCCTGCTCTCCGACCCGGCGCTGTACGCGATCCTCATCGGCGGCCTGGGCGGCATGTACGTGCACACGGTCGCGCTGCAGATCGGCTCGGTGAACGGCGCGACGGCCGCCCTGGTGGTCGGCGAGACGGTGCTGCCCGGCGCGGTCGGCGTGCTGTGGCTCGGCGACTCCTCCAAGTCCGGCCTCGGCTGGCTCGGCGTGGCCGGCTTCCTGCTCGCGGTGGTGTCCGCCGTCGGCGTCGCCTACTTCGGCCAGGGCGACCACGGAGCCCTCGGGGACGCGGCCGACCAGCAGCCCGAACTCGCGCACAAGTAGCGCCGCCCGTCAGCCCCCGCTGCGCTCCCGCGGCACCCGCTGGCAGCGGGGGCAGAAGTAGCTGGAGCGGTTCATCCACGCGGCCCGGCGGATCGCCGTACCGCAGCGCCGGCAGGGCTCGTGCTCGCGGCCGTACGCGTCGAGGTCCCGCGAGAAGTAGCCGCTCTCGCCGTTCACGTTGACGTACAGGCTGTCGAAGCTGGTGCCGCCGACGGCCAGCGCCGCGGTCATCACGTCCCGGGCACTGGCCAACAGCACGGCCGCCTGCGGGCGGGTGAGCGTCGCCGTCGGCCGGTCGTAGTGCAGCTTGGAGCGCCAGAGCGCCTCGTCGGCGTAGATGTTGCCGACACCGCTGATCAGCGTCTGGTCGAGCAGCGCGCGCTTGACGGTGGTGCGCTTGGCGCGCAGCGCGGCCGTGAAGGCGTCGTCGTCGAAGCGCGGGTCGAGCGGGTCGCGGGCGATGTGCGCGATGGAGACCGGCGTGCCCTCCGGGTCGCCCTCCTCGGCCTCCTCGACCGCGAGGCCGCCGAAGGTCCGCTGGTCGACGAAGCGCAGTTCGCGTCCGCCGTCGGAGAAGCGCAGCCGCACCCGCAGGTGCGTCTCGTCGGGCACCGACGGGGCCTGGACGAGGAGTTGGCCGCTCATCCCGAGGTGGCCGATCAGCGAGAAGCCCGAGCCGGTGCCGGCCAGCGGCAGCCACAGGTACTTGCCGCGGCGCTGCGCGGCGCCGAGCGTCGTCCCGGTGAGCCGGGCGGCGAAGTCGGCGGCACCGGCGGGCTGGCGGCGCACCGCGCGCGGGTGCAGGACCTGGACGTCGGAGACGGTCCGCCCGGCGACCCAGTTCGCCAGTCCGCGGCGGACCACCTCGACCTCGGGAAGTTCGGGCAAGGCAGCATTCCTCCTGCGGAAAGGGACCGGCAGGAGGAAGGCTACTGCCTCGTCACGCGCCGGCGGGCAGCCGGTCGGCGTACTTCTCCTTGATCGCGCGCCAGGCGCTCTCGGCGGCCTTCTGCTCGGCTTCCTTCTTCGAACGGCCGACGCCGCTGCCGAAGTCCTGGCCGGCCACGCGGGCCACCGCGGTGAAGGTCTTCTCGTGGTCCGGACCGGACTCCATGACCACGTACTCGGGCACGCCGATGCTCACCGAGGCGGTGAGCTCCTGCAGGCTGGTCTTCCAGTCCAGGCCCGCGCCCAGCTGAGAGGACTCCTCGATCAGCGGGTCGAACAGGCGGTGGACGAACTCGGTCGCCGCGTCCAGGCCCTGGTCCAGGTAGACGGCGCCGATCACGGCCTCGACGGTGTCGGCGAGGATCGACGACTTGTCGCGGCCGCCGGTGCCCTCCTCGCCCTTGCCGAGGCGGATGAAGACGCCCAGGTCGAGCCCGCGCCCGACGTCCGCGAGCGCGCGGGAGTTGACCACCGCGGCGCGCAGCTTGGCGAGGGTGCCCTCGGGGACGTCCGGGTGGACGCGGTAGAGGGTGTCCGTCACCACGAGGCCCAGCACCGAGTCGCCGAGGAACTCCAGGCGCTCGTTGGTGGGCAGCCCGCCGTTCTCGTACGCGTACGAGCGGTGGGTCAGGGCACGCACCAGAAGGGCGCGCTCGAGCGTGTACCCGAGGCGCCCTTCCAGGACGTCGTATTCGGTCGAAGCCGGCCCACCGGCCTTGCCACCGCCCGAAGGACCCTTCGGGGCGGAGGACGCCTTGCGGGTGGAGTTACCGTCCGACATCGATCCGTGCACCCCGCCGATCAGACCGAGAGGACCTGGCGGCGGTTGTACGTGCCGCAGCTGGGGCACGCGATGTGGCCGAGCTTCGGCTCGTGGCAGCTGTCGCACGCCACGAGGGCCGGAACGACGGCCTTCCAGTTGGAACGGCGGTGGCGCGTGTTGCTGCGCGACATCTTCCGCTTCGGAACAGCCACGGCTACTTCTCCTGGTTCTCGGCGGCACCCTCACGGGTGTCGCTGTTCTTGATCCCGTCACCCTCGTCGCCGGGGGCGGCGGAGAGTCCCTGCAGAGCCGCCCACCGGGGGTCGGCGGCGTCGTGGTGGTGGGCCGGGTCGTCGCTCAGGCGCGCTCCGCACTCGGAGCACAGGCCCAGGCAGTCGTCCTGGCACACCGGCTGCAGCGGCAGTGCGAGCACCACCGCGTCACGCAGCACCGGCTGGAGGTCGAAGAAATCGCCCTCCAGGCGGTAAGTCTCTTCTTCCGAGTCCTCGTCGAGGTCCTCGGTCCCGGTGGTCCGGGCGCGGTGACGCTCGTCGGACTCCGGGTAGTAGTACAGCTCCTGGAAGTCCACGTCGATGTCGAACTCGACGGGCTCCAGGCACCGGACGCACTCGCCCTCGACCACGGCCTCGGCGGTGCCGGTCACCAGCACGCCCTCGACCACGGACTCCAGGCGGAGCTCCAGCTGGACCTCGCTCTTCTCCGGCACGCCGATCACGTCGATGATGCCGAAGCCCTCGGGGGCCTCCAGGGTGCGGGACACCTTGCGCATCGACCCCGGACGGCGGCCGAGCTCGTGCGTGTCGAACACGAGGGGGTCGCGGTGGTCGAGGCGGTTCAAGGTGTCCTGACTTCCATGGAAGGTGATCGGTGGGGCCCCATGTGCGGCGGCGCCCCGAGGGCAAGCCGAGCGTCCGACATGGAGGGGCCGGAGTGGTCAGACTACCGGAGTCTCCCGCCAGGCCCAACTTCGGTCCCGGAGGAACGCCCCGGGGCCGGTGTTCAGCGCCCGCCGAGCTCCCGCAGCCTGGTCATGTCGATCATGCTGGTGTCGAAGAAGCTCGTCTCGTCCAGCCCGGGCTGCTGCTGGGGCACGACCGGCGGGGCGGCGGGCTGCTGCGGGTAGCCGTAGGCGTCGTACTGCTGCGCGCCGTAGCCCTGTTGCTGCTGCGGATAGCCGTAGTCGGCGTGCTGCTGGCCCGCGTAGTCCCCGTGCTGCTGCTGTTGCGGGTACCCGCCCGTGGCGTCCTGCTGCTGGGCCCACTGGGCCGCGTACGGGTCGCCCTGGGCGGCCGGGTCGAAGCCGCCGCCGTACACCTCGGCGTACTGGCCGCCCTGCTGCTGGGCCGCCGCCGCGTACTGGTCGGCGCCGGGGTTCTGCCAGCCGGCCGCGGCCGGGGTCTGCTCCGGCCAGCTCTGCTGCTGCGGCACGTCCTCGCGGTACCAGGCGAGCTCCTCGCCGTCGCCCTCGGCGGCGAAGCCCGCCGCGACCGCCTCGGCCCGCTCCTTGGCCTGCTGCGCCTCGTCGGCGGCGGCCAGGTAGGCGCCCAGCTCGTCGATCGGCCGCTTGCCGAGGAGCTTGTCGCGGCCCTTGCCGACGGCCTCCAGGGTCGCGCTGAGCACGTTCTCCAGGGTGGCGAGCTTCACATCGACGTACTCGTCGACCTCGGGGCTCGGGCTGACCCGCTGCGGCCGGAACTCCTCGCCGTCCGTCTCGCCGTCGTACTCGTTCTCGAAGACGCTGGAGTCGCCGCGCAGCTTGGTCCGGCCGCGGCCGACGGCGCCGAGCGTCTTGGTCAGCACGACCTCGAAGTTGGCGAGCTTGCTGTCCACGTAGTCGTCGGCCTCGGCCCGCTTGGTGTCCACGTCGGAGCGCGCCTCGGCGAGGATCCGGTCGGCCTCGGCCTGGGCCCGGCGGACCACCTCGGTGTCCGAGATCAGCGAGCCGCGCTCGGCGTGCGCGCCCTGGATGATCCGGTCGGCCTCGGCCTGGGCGCCGGCCACCACCTGCTCGTGGTCGGCCATCACCGACTGCGCCTGGGCCAGTTCGGCGGGCAGGACCGCCTTCAGGTCGTTGATCAGGCCGATCAGCTCGGCCCGGTTCACCACGCAGGAGGCCGACATCGGCATCGAGCGCGCGTTCTCGATCGCCGCCACGATCTCGTCGACCTTGTTCTGCACGTCCACGGGGCTTCGTCTTTCCGTGTGCCGCCGACGGTCCGGCGGAGGCAGGCCCGGCGCGGTGGACCTCACCGCAGGGCAGGAATACAGACTGTACGGCCACTGCGGGGCACGGTCACAACGCCCGAACCGGGCCGGGCCCCCGGGGGATCCCGGCGACACGGACAAACCATGACGAAGCGGTAGGAAGGGAACGGCCGGACTACTGCTCGGCCTTGCGCTCCGCGATCCGCTCGACCAGCCGGCGGTGCACCGTCTCCGGCAGCAGGTGCGAGACGTCGCCGCCGTACGAGGCCACCTCCTTGACCAGGGTCGAGGACAGGAAGCTGTACGTCGGCGAGGTCGGCACGAACAGCGTCTCGACGCCCGTCAGCCCGTGGTTCATCTGGGCCATCTGCAGCTCGTAGTCGAAGTCGCTGACGGCCCGCAGCCCCTTGATGATCGCGGGGATGCCGCGCGCGCGGCAGTAGTCCACCAGCAGGCCGTGGTGCGACTCGACCACCACGTTCCCGAACTCCGCGGTGACCTCCTCGATCAGGCCGATCCGCTCCTCGACGCTGAACATGCCGCGCTTGCTCCGGTTGATCAGCACCGCGACGTGCACCACGTCGTAGAGCTTCGAGGCCCGCCCGATGATGTCGAGGTGGCCGTTGGTGATCGGGTCGAACGAACCGGGGCAGACGGCTCGGCGCATGGCGTTTGTGCTCCCTCGTGGGGTGACGGCTGCTGCGGGCCTCGGCCCGCTACTCGTGCTGGCGGGCGGCGGCGCGACCGTACCAGAGCGTGCCCTCGCCGTAGCGGCGGGAGCGCAGCACCTCGAAGCCGTCGGGCCAGCCGAACTCTCCGCCGCGGGTGCTGCGCTCCACGGTGACGAGTGCGTCCGCCGCGAGCCAGCCCCCGGCCAGGAGTGTGATCAGCATCTCGCGCAGCTCGTCGTCCGTGACGGCGTACGGAGGATCGAGGAACACCAGGTCGTACGGGGCCTGCGGGGGCGGCCCGGCGATCACCTTCTCGGCCTTGGCGGCCTTCAGTTCCGCGCCCGGCAGGCCGATCGTGCGGACGTTCTCGCGGATCACCCGGGCCGCCTGGCCGTCGGCCTCGACCAGCAGGACGTGATCGGCCCCCCGGGACAGCGCCTCCAGGCCGACCGCGCCCGATCCGCCGAACAGGTCGAGCATCCGGCTCCCGTGCAGGGTGCCGCGCAGCGCCTCCAGGGTGGAGAACATCGCCTCACGGGCCTTGTCGGAGGTCGGTCGGGTGCCCCGGCCTGGCGGTACGGCCAGCCGGCGGCCGCCGGCCGCTCCGGCGATCACGCGGGTCATGGTGGTGGGAGGTCCTTTCGTCGCTGCCCGACCACGCTACCCGCCCCGAGCCGCAGGGGAGCGCCGACCGTCGGCGCCGGGCCCGAGCGGACCGGAGGCGAGTGGGCGAACAGCAGCGCGGCCCCCGCCGGGCGTACCGGCGGGGGCCGCGGGGCACCGTCTAGCTCGCCTCGGAGCCCGTCGACTGCGCCGGGACCGCCGCGCCGAGCAGGGCCGGCGAGGCGTAGCGGGACCAGGAGAGGCAGCCGTCGGGCGGGCAGAACTCGGGGCGGCGCGGGTCGTGCCCGAGCTCGCGCAGCTTGGTGCGGACGGAGTCGGGCGTGCGGCCGAAGCGGGCGGCGATCCGGGCGACGGTCTCGCCGTCGTGGAAGCGCCGGACCAGTTCCTCCTCGTGCTGCGGCACCCAGGGGGCGCCGTGGCCGGGGTACAGCTCGCGCAGCACGTCGCGGTCGGGGATGGGCTCGGAGACGTCGGCGACGATCGCCAGCGCCCGCAGCGCGCGGTTGAGCGCGATCCGCAGCGAGGCGACGTCCTCGACCGGCAGGCGGAGCTTGCCCGAGGCGAGCGGCGCGGCGGCCGCCCCCTCGCGCCAGCCGGTCAGGGTGAGGGTGACCTCGCGGTCGTCGTCGCTGGCGAGTTCGATCCGGAAGACCTTGTCGCCCAGCGGGAGCTCGTTGAGATGACGGAATGCCATGGCAGGACCCCCAAGTGTCGCGCCAGGTACGCACCTTGAGGTGCGCCCTGAACACCTTCATTCTCTCGCGGGGGTCTGACAATTCCCGGGCCGCGCGGGACCGCCCGACCGGCCGGGGCCGGCCCGCTCAGCCCTTCTCCATGTAGGCCGCGCGGTCCTCGTCGATGAGGCTCTCCAGCGCGGTGCGCAGCTCCGGGTGGGCGGCGAGCTCCGGGTCCTCGGCGACGAGCCGGGTGGCCTCCGTCCGGGCGGTGAGGATGACCTCCTCGTCCTCCAGTACCGAGAGCACCTTGAGCGAGGACTTCACACCGGACTGCGCCTGGCCCAGCACGTCGCCCTCGCGGCGCTGTTCGAGGTCGATCCGGGACAGCTCGAAGCCGTCCAGCGTGCCGGCCACGGCGTCCAGCCGGGCCCGGGCCGCGCTGCCCGCGGGCATGTCGCTGACCAGCAGGCACAGGCCCGCCGCGCTGCCGCGGCCGACCCGGCCGCGCAGCTGGTGCAGCTGGGAGACGCCGAAGCGGTCGGCGTCCATGATGACCATCGCGGTGGAGTTGGGGACGTTGACGCCGACCTCGATCACGGTGGTGGCGACCAGGACGTCCACCTCGCCCGCCGAGAACCGCCGCATCACGTCGTCCTTGGCCTCGGGCGCGAGCCGGCCGTGCAGGATCTCCACCCGGAGGCCGCTCAGCGGGCCCTTCACCAGCTTCTCGGCGGTCTCCACCACCGAGAGCGGGGGCCGCCGTTCGTCGCTCTGGGCGCCGGCGTCGGCGATGTCCTCGAAGTCCTCCTCGGCCGCCTTCCGCTTCTTCCTGGCCCCGCTGTTCGCTGCCGGGGCCACCGGCTCCTCGTCCCCGATGCGGGGGCAGACGACGTACGCCTGGTGGCCCTTGCCGACCTCCTCGCGGACCCGCTCCCAGGCGCGGGTGAGGAAGTTGGGCTTCTCGACCGCCGGGACGACGTGGGTGGAGATCGGGGAGCGGCCGGCCGGGAGCTGGTCCAGGACGGAGGTCTCCAGGTCCCCGAAGACCGTCATCGCGACCGTGCGCGGGATCGGGGTGGCGGTCATCACCAGCAGGTGCGGCGGCTGGTCGCCCTTGGCGCGCAGCGCGTCCCGCTGCTCGACGCCGAAGCGGTGCTGCTCGTCGACGACGACGAGGCCGAGGTCCTGGAACTGGACCTTGTCCTCGATCAGCGCGTGGGTGCCGATGGCGATCCCGGCGTCCCCGCAGGCCATGTCGAGCAGCGCCTGGCGGCGGGCCGGGACGCCCATCGAGCCGGTGAGCAGCACGACCCGGGTGCCGAGGTCGGAGCCGCCGATCATGCCGCCCTCGGCGAGGTCGCCCATCATCTCGACGATCGAACGGTGGTGCTGCTGGGCGAGCACCTCGGTGGGCGCGAGCAGGACGGCCTGGCCGCCGGCGTCCACCACGGCGAGCATCGCGCGCAGCGCGACCAGCGTCTTGCCGGAGCCCACCTCGCCCTGGAGCAGCCGGTGCATCGGGTGCTCGCTCGCGAGGTCGGCGGCGATCTCGGCGGACACCTTCCGCTGCCCCTCGGTGAGGGTGAACGGCAGCCGCTCGTCGAACGCGTCCAGCAGGCCGCCCTCGCGCGCCCGGCGCGGCTTGGCGGGCAGCGCGGACTCGGCGGCCCGGCGCTGGGCGAGGGCGACCTGGAGGACGAAGGCCTCGTCCCAGCGCAGCCGGCTCTGGGCGCGCTCGCGGTCGGCCTGGCCGCGCGGGCGGTGGATCAGCTCCAGGGCCTCGGGGAGCGGGATCAGGTCGTGCCGCTCGCGCAGTTCGGCGGGCAGCGGCTCGCCGACGTCGCCGAGGTGCTTGGTGAGCGCGGTGTCGATGCAGATCGACAGCTTCCAGCTGGGCATCTGGGCGCTCGCGCCGTACACCGGGATGAGGCGGCCGGCGAACTGCTGCGCGGCATCCGACCCGGCGTCCTCGTCGAGCAGCTGGTAGTCCGGCGAGACCAGCTGGCGGGTGCGGTTGAAGACGTTGACCTTGCCCGCGAACAGGCCCTGGGCGCCGGACCTGAGCTCCTTCTGCCGCCAGCCCTGGTTGAAGAACACCAGCGAGAGCCGGCTGCGGCCGTCGGTGACGACGACCTCCAGCCGGTCGCCCTTGCGGCCGCGGAACGGGATGAGGGTGACCTTCTCGATCCGGGCCAGCACGGTGACGTGCTCGTCGACCTCCAGCTCGTCCAGGCTGGTGAGCTGGCCGCGTTCGACGTAGCGGCGGGGGTAGTGGTGCAGGAGGTCCCCGACCGTGCGCAGCTTGAGGCTGTCGGCGAGCACCTTCGCGGTGCGGTCGCCGACGAGCTTGGTCAGTGGTTCATCGAGAGCGCCCATCAGGCCCTTGTTTACACCAAAGCGCCGACAGACCGGGCCGCTCCGCGGGCCCCGTCCGGCGCCTACTCGACCCCGATCAGCAGCGGGGCCGCCTCCCGGCCGCCGTGGAAGACCACCGTGTCCACCTCGGGCCGGCCCTGGCGCACGTGCGCGACGAGGTGTTCGGCGAGCGCGTCGTCCGCGCCCTCGCCGAGGATCAGGGTGACGAGTTCGCCGCCCGCGCCGAGCATCCGGTCCAGCACGCTGGCCCCGACCTCGGCCGGGCCGGCGCCGATCACCGCGACGTCCCCGTCGATCAGGCCGAGCACGTCGCCGGCCTGGCAGACCCCGGCCATCGTCCAGGACTCCCCCTCGGCGACGGCGAGTTCGGCGTAGCGGGTGGCCCCGGCGGCGGAGGTCATGGCGACCACGTCCTCGTCGAAGCGGCGCCCGGCCTCGTGCACCGCGAGCGCCGCGAGCCCCTGCACCGGCGAGCGGGTGGGCAGGACGGCGATCCGCACGCCCTCCTCGCGGAGCTGGTCGGCGGCGGCGCCGGCGGCGGCGCGCAGTTCGGGGTCGTTGAGCAGCAGGACGACCTCGCGCGCGCCCGACCTCCGGACGGCGGCGGCGAGTTCGGCGCTGGCGGTGGGGCGGTCCGGGTCGGCGCGGAGCACGACGGCGCCGGCCTGCTCGCAGAGTTCGGCGAGGCCCTCGCCGCACACCACGGAGAGCACCGCGCGGGCCGGTTCCTCGCGCTCGCCCGGCTCGGCGGCGGCGCCGGAGCGGGCGGCGGCCTCGGCGAAGTGGGTGATCCGGATCTGGTGCGGCCGGCCGGCCCCGATGCCGGCCTCGACGGCGGCGCCGGCGTCGTCCACGTGGACGTGCACGTTCCACAGGCCGTCGCCGCCGCCGATCACGAGCGAGTCGCCGAGCCCGCCGAGCCGCTCGCGCAGCGCGGGCAGGGCGTCGTCGGGGGCGTCCAGCAGGTAGATGACCTCGAAGGCGGGGTGGCCGGGGCCGGGCGGCCTCATGCGGGCCTCGCAGCTCTCCAGCGCCCGGACGTCCCCGCGCAGCGCGACCGGTCCCATCGGCTGGTGCCCGGCGACGGCGTCGGCGAGCGCGCCGAGGACGGCCACCAGGCCGCGCCCGCCGGCGTCGACGACCCCGTTCTCGGCGAGCACGGCGAGCTGCTCGGGGGTGTGCCGCAGCGCGTCCCTGGCGGCCCGGTACGCGGTGTCGGCGACCTGCGCGAGTCCGTCCCCGGCCCGGACGGCCTCCCGGGCGGCGACCCGGGCGACGGTCAGCAGCGTGCCCTCGACGGGCTCCGCGACGGCCTGGTAGGCGGAGTCGGCGGCCCGCTGGAGGGCGGCCCGCAGCTGGTCGGCGCCGCCGCCGTCGGCCAGCGTCTCGGCGGTGCCGCGCAGCCACTGGGCGAGGATCACGCCGGAGTTGCCGCGGGCGCCGACCAGCGCGCCGCGGGCCATCGCCCGGACGGTGTCGGCCAGGCCGGGGGCCGGCTCGGCGGCCGGGTCGGCGAAGCGGCTCTCCACCTCGGCGGCGGCGGACTCGACGGTCAGGTAGAGGTTGGTGCCGGTGTCGCCGTCCGGGACGGGATAGACGTTGAGCGCGTCGATCTCCTCGCGCGCCTGGCCGAGCGCGCGCAGGGCGAGCTGGCACCAGGTGCGCACGGCCGGGGCGTCGAGCGTGTGCAGCACCAGGTCTCCTCCGGATGGGACGCCGCGATGGCCTCGGGTCGAACGGCGAGGGGCGATACCGGCAGGTTATCGGGGGCCGGGAGGGGTCGCCCGGGCCGTCGGCCGGAGCGATCACCCGGGCGGTCATGGTAGTTTCGTTGAACGGGAGCAAGCGTTGTATGCTCTTCCGGTTGCCTGGAACAATCCGGGCGCACCCCCCAGGTCGGTCCGGTTCACGCGAGTGTTCCGGTGTTCTGGTGGGTTGTCGAACGTAACTGATCTGAAGTCTTGGAGTGACTCCTGTGGCTGCCAACTGCGACGTCTGCGGCAAGGGGCCGGGCTTCGGCAACAGCATCTCCCACTCGCACCGCCGTACCCCCCGTCGTTGGAACCCCAACATCCAGACGGTGCGCGCTGTGATTGGGCGGACGCCGAAGCGGCTCAACGTCTGCACCTCGTGCATCAAGGCCGGTAAGGTCTCGCGCTGACGCGCAGACCGGCATGCCGGTCCTCCAGTGGAGGGGGGGCCAGCAGGCGTTGGGCCGCCCCCCAGTTTTTTTTACGGGGGCCCCCGGGCGGCCCCGGGGGCCCCCGGGGGGGGGGGGGGGGCGCCGGGGGCCCCCCCCCCCCGCGGGG
>NZ_JBHVPD010000129.1:0-24996 GCF_042887525.1 Kitasatospora sp. NPDC057936 | reverse complement strand
ATCATCCAGCCCCCGGAGCGGCCACCCCCGCAGCCACCCCCGGCACCCCCCACCCACCCGAAAGCCCACCCCGCACCCCAAGCCCCGCGCAGCGGCCCCCATCCTTAACCCCCGCCCCCGCACACAAAGAAGCGCCCCCTCCCCAACCCAAAAGGTCAGAAAGGGGACGCCCCCAAAGGCCCTGCTACAACCTCAGTTGTCGCCGTCCTCGTCGATCAGGAAGCCCCGCATCGGCGCCGGAGCCTGCTGCATCGGCTGCGGCGGCTGCGGACGGACCGCCGCCATCGGCTGGGTCATCCCGGCCGGCTGCATCTGCGGCGCCCCGGTGCTGCCACCGGCCGACGGACCGCCGAAGCTCGGCGCCGGCGGGTTGCCGCCGAAGGAGCTCTGCCCGCCGAAGGACGGCGTGCTGCCACCGAAGGACGGCTGGTTCCCACCGAAGGACGTCCCACCGGAGGTCATCGCACCGGCACCGGCCGGAGCCATCGACGAGGCCGCCGGCGGCAGCGACGCGGTGGCGGGGATCCGCGGCGGGGCGAGCGAGTCGTCGGCCTGCGACTCCAGCTGACGGAGCTGGGTCTCCAGGTACGACTTCAGGCGGGTGCGGTACTCGCGCTCGAACGCCCGCAGGTCCTCGACCTTGCGCTCCAGCGTGGCCCGCGCGGACTCCAGCGACCCCATCGCGACGCGGTGCTTCTCCTGCGCGTCCCGCTCCAGGGCGTCGGCCTTGGCACGGGCGTCGCGCTCCAGGCCCTCGGCCCGGCTGCGCGCCTCGCCGACGATCTTGTTGGCCTCGGAGCGGGCCTCGGAGATCGCCTGGTCGGCGGTCTGCTGAGCGAGCGCCAGGACGCGCGCGGCGCTGTCGCCACCGGGACCCTGCTGCTGCATCGGGCCGCCGAGCGGGCCGCCCATCTGCTGCTGCGGGCCGCCCATGGGGCCGCCCATCGGCTGCATCTGCTGCTGGCCCATGCCCTGACCCATGCCCTGGCCCATGCCCTGCCCCTGGCCCATGCCCTGACCCTGGCCCATGCCCTGGCCCATCGGGTTGCCCATGGGCTGCGGGCCGCCGGGGCCGCCCATCGGCTGGAGCATCTGACCGCCCATCGGCTGGACCAGCTGCTGCTGGCCACCCATGGTCTGGTTCATCTGCTGCTGGCCGGGGCCGGCCGGGAGCTGCGGGGCGCCCGAGGGCAGACCGAGGGGCTGGTTGCCCATCTGCTGCTGCGGACCACCCGGGCCCATCTGCTGCGGACCGCCGGGTCCCATCTGCTGCGGGCCGCCCGGGCCCATCTGCTGGGGACCGCCGGGGCCCATCTGCTGCGGGCCGCCCGGACCCTGCTGGCCGGGGACCGGCGGGCCGGATATGGCGGCCGGAACGGGCGCGCCGGGACGGGAGTCCTGCGGCGGTTCCTTCCGCATGTTGGCCTGGTTCTGCGCGGCGGCGCGAGTCGCGGCGGCCAGCTTGGCGCGCAGGTCCTCGTTCTCGCGGAGCAGGCGGGTCAGCTCCGCCTCGACCTCGTCGAGGAAGGCATCGACCTCGTCCTCGTCATAGCCTTCGCGCAGGCGGACGGTCGTGAACTGCTTGTTCCGAACGTCCTCGGGGGTCAATGGCATCTCTTCACCTCAACGTGATCGTCGGCACACCGGCATCCTGTCGCATCGGTCACCTACGACTAGGGCCGCACAAGCGAGATCAGGACATACACAATGATCATCAGTACGAAGAAGGACAGGTCGAGCGCCACGCCCCCGAGACGCAACGGCGGGATGAACCGCCGAAGAAGCTTGAGCGGCGGATCCGTGACAGTGTACGTGGCCTCCAGGACCAGGACCATGGCCTTGCCGGGCCGCCACGAACGCGCGAACTGGAAGACCCAGTCCATCACCAGCCGCACAAGCAGGAACACCAGGAAGACGGTCAGGGCGTAATAGGCCACCGCCCACACGATCTCCATCGCGTTTCCCTCTCCCCGGTCCCGGGCCCTGGGGCCCGCTGCCTGTCGCCTGTCGCTAACCCACTGTTGATCAGATCCACACGTAAAGTCGTGGCCGGGTCAGCTCTGGTTGAAGAACCCACCCTCGGCGATCCGAGCCTTGTCCTCCGCCGTGACATCGACGTTAGCAGGAGACAGCAGGAACACCTTCTGCGTCACGCGCTCGATACTGCCGTGCAGACCGAAGACGAGTCCAGCGGCGAAGTCTACGAGTCGCTTCGCATCGGTGTCGTCCATCTCGGTGAGATTCATGATCACGGGGGTGCCGCCGCGGAACTGTTCCCCGATGGTACGGGCCTCGTTGTAGGTCCGCGGGTGCAGCGTGGTGATGCGGTAGGGCTCTCGTTCGTTCACTACCTTGGGCATGATCACCGGGGCGCTCTTCTCCAGATTGTGGCGGCGTTCGGGTGTGATGGACGACACTGGCGCCATCCTCGGGGTCTCCTGCCGGATCGGGACCGCGGCCGGCACCGGCTGCGGGGTGATCGAGGAGACCGGGGCGGGCGCCGCGGCCGGCCGGGGAATGTCCTCCGTCCGCGCCCCCGTTCGAATCGGCTCGGGGTCCGCGTCGTAGTCGTCGTCGGGGTCGTACCCCTGGCCGTCGTACGTCTCGTCCTCCACGAGGCCGAGGTAGACCGCCATCTTGCGCATCGCGCCGGCCATGCTCCTGTCTCCTCCGCTCGGTGGTTCGGCGGCCAGGGCCAGTCGCCCTGCCTGCGGATTCCGCGACGGTCCGCCCGCGACAGCCCGTCAGATCGACGGATGGTCAGATTTCGTGAATAAGTGGCGGGGGCCGCGGAGCTGCGATCCACGGTTCACTAGCGCGCTGAAAAGCTGCTAGTTTCTGTCCTATTTTGTCCTGCAGTCTGATCTACTTACTCGGTGACGTTACCTGAGGGGTGACCTCACTCCGAGTACCGCCGTTCCGACGCGCACGTGTGTCGCTCCGGCGGCAATCGCCTGCTCAAGGTCGCCGCTCATCCCTGCGGAAACCATGGTGGCAGCAGGATGGGCCGCCCGTACGGCGGTTGCGATTTCCGCCAGCCGATCGAAGGCCCGGGCCGGGTCCCCCGCGAGCGGGCCGGCGAGCGGAGCGACCGTCATCACACCGTCCAGCCGCAGCCCGGGCGCGGCGGCGATGGCGTCGGCCAGTTCGGCGACGTCCGCCGGGGCGACCCCGGCCCGGTGCGCGCCCTCTTCCCGCGCGGCGGAACCGCCGCTCGACACATCCTTCTCCAGCGCCACCTGCACCAGGCAGCCGAGCTCCGGCCGCTCCGACTTGAGCACCGCCGCGGAGAGCGACTCCACGAGCCGCAAGCGGTCCACCGAGTGCACGTGGTTCGCGTACCGCACGACCGACCGGACCTTGTTCGTCTGCAGCTGTCCGACGAAGTGCCAGTCAAGAGGAAGGTTTCTGCACTGCTCCGCCTTGGGCGCGGCGTCCTGGTCGCGGTTCTCCGCGACGTCCGTCACACCCAGTCCGGCCAGCAGTGCGCTGTCCTCCGCGGGGTAGGTCTTGGTGACGACGATCAGCGTGACCTCGCGACGGTCCCGCCCGGCCGCGGCACACGCGTCGGCGATCCGGCGCTCGACCACGTCGAGGTTGGTGCCGAGTTCCTCGTAGCGGGCCCGCTGGCCCTCCGTCAGTGCCGACGCGAAATCCGCGCCGCCCGGGAACGGTCCGTAGATGTCGTTCGTCATCAGTGATCAGAGCCCAACCAGACGTAGCTCGCGAGCCGCCCCGTGCGCTGCTCGCGGCGATAGGAGTAGTGATCGGCGGATTCGAGGGTGCAGACCGGTGATCGCACCACCTCGGTGACCCCCGCGGCGGCCAGCTGGGCCACCACTCCTTCCGGCACGTCCAGGGCCGGTGTCCCCCAGGACGTCTCGGCGAAGGCGGCGGGCACCACCGCGGCGACTTCGGCACGCAGTTCGGCGGGCACCTCGTAGCAGCGGCCGCACACCGCGGGACCGGTGGCGGCGACGATCCGGCCGGGCTCGGCACCCAGCTCCGTCATCGCCCGGACGACCGCGGGCACCACCCCGGCCGCGAGGCCGGGGCGTCCGGCGTGGGCCGCGCCCACGACCCCCGCCACCGGGTCGGCCAGCAGCACCGGCGTGCAGTCGGCGGTCAGCACCGCGAGCGCGAGCGGCCGGTCGGTGACCACCGCGTCGACCGTCGGGGCCTCCCCGGCCGGCTGCCGCTCCGTCACCACCGCCACGTCGGCGCCGTGCACCTGGTTCATCCAGACCACGTCGGCCGGGTTCAGCCCCACCCCGCGGGCGGCGAGCGCCCGGTTCTCCCGGACGGCCTCCGGGTCGTCCCCGACCGCGCCGCCGAGGTTCAGCTCCCCGTACGGCGAAGTGCTCACCCCGCCCCACCTGTCGGTGAAGGCGAAGTGAGCACCATCGCGTACGGCGTGATCGATCACTTAAGGAAGTCCGGCACGTCGAGCTCCTCGGCCGGGCTCTCCACGAACGGCTGGCGGGCCGGCTGCACCTGCGGCGGCACCGGGGCGGCGGTCGCGGTGGCCGGGGTCTCGGTCGAGCGGGACGGCGCGGGCGAGTCGCCCTCGGAGCGGGACGTCACCGAGCCGATGCCCCCGTACGACGGCCGGGAGGCCGGGCGCTCCGGGGCGGCCGGCGGCGTGGCCGGGGCGGCGGGGGTGGACTTGACGACCGGGTCGCGGACGATCGCCGGCGGCTGCCCGCCGTCGAAGCCGGCCGCGATGACGGTGACCCGCACCTCGTCGCCGAGCGCGTCGTCGATGACCGCACCGAAGATGATGTTGGCCTCGGGGTGTGCGGCCTCGCTGACCAGCTGGGCCGACTCGTTGATCTCGAACAGGCCGAGGTCCGAGCCGCCGGAGATGGAGAGCAGCACGCCGCGGGCGCCGTCGATCGAGGCCTCCAGCAGCGGCGAGGAGATCGCCATCACGGCCGCCGCCTTGGCGCGGTCCTCGCCGCGGGCCGAGCCGATGCCCATGAGCGCCGAACCGGCGTCCGACATGACGGACTTGACGTCGGCGAAGTCGAGGTTGATCAGGCCCGGGGTGGTGATCAGGTCGGTGATGCCCTGGACGCCGGAGAGCAGGACCTGGTCGGCCGAGCGGAACGCGTCGAGCACGCTGACCTGGCGGTCCGAGATGGACAGCAGCCGGTCGTTGGGGATGACGATGAGGGTGTCGACCTCTTCGCGCAGGCTCGCGATGCCGTCCTCGGCCTGGTTCGCGCGCCGCCGGCCCTCGAAGGTGAAGGGGCGGGTGACCACGCCGATGGTGAGCGCGCCGAGCGAGCGGGCGATGTTGGCGACGACGGGCGCGCCGCCCGTGCCCGTGCCACCGCCCTCGCCCGCGGTCACGAAGACCATGTCGGCCCCCTTGAGGACCTCCTCGATCTCCTCGCGGTGGTCCTCGGCGGCCTTGCGGCCGACCTCGGGGTTGGCGCCGGCGCCGAGGCCCCGGGTGAGTTCACGGCCCACATCGAGCTTGACGTCGGCGTCGCTCATGAGGAGGGCCTGCGCATCGGTGTTGATCGCGATGAACTCGACGCCCTTGAGACCGACCTCGATCATCCGGTTGATGGCGTTGACACCACCGCCGCCGATACCGACGACCTTGATGACTGCGAGGTAGTTCTGCGGTGCTGCCACGTCGAAGGCCTCTCGCCTCGAATTTCCGGGTCGGCGAGGCCCGGTGAGAGCCGTACCGACGGATGTCGATGGGTAGGGAGCCTGGTTTCTGACGCAATGTCCGAAATGCCGACCGCCGACCCCAACCCTAAACTTGACCTTTAGGGTTAGTCCTGTGCCTCCGTCACATCACCAGGGGACACAGTCTGGTGACACAGGACACTAGGTGGCTCCGGGCACGCGTTTCAACGAACACGCCGAGCTTCCCTTTTTCTTTTGAGCCTATGTGATCATCGGCCGGCATATGAAACCGGGGTGACCACCAAGGGTCGGGCCGACACTCCGAAGCGTCAACCCCACCCCCAGGAACAGAACCTACCGGATCATCCGGACACCGCCGGCGCGTCCGGCGCACTCACGTCGTAGTTCGTGCCCTTCTGAGCCAGCAGGGCCACCAGGACCCGGGCCTTCCGGTCGTTCTGCTCCGGACTCCCCCAGCGCACCGTCGCACCCCCGTTGAGCTGCAGCTCGATGTCGTCGTACGAGTGCACGAGCAGCGCCCCGGCCCGTTGGGCGACGTCGGACGGCAGCCCGGCGGCCACGGCCACCGCTCCCTGCACCAACTGCGCACGGGAGATCACCCCGTCCGCGTCCTTCGCCTGCTGACTGGGCCGCAGTTCCACCACCGGTACCCCGGCGGGCGGGGCCGCCTCGGTGGCGAAGCTCACGCCGCCGGCGTCCACCTGGGTGAACTGACCGTCGTCGCCCTTGACGGCGGCCACCGCCTTGCGCTGGGTGACCTTCACCTGGAGCGTGTGCGGCCAGCCCCGCCAGACCTCCGCCCCGGCCACCCGCGGGATCGCCTCGACCCGCCGCTGGGCGGCGTCCAGGTCCACCCGGGCCAGCGGGCCGTCGCCGAGCCCGCCGATCGCGGCGCGGACCTGGTCCGCCGTCAGCTTGTCGTCGGTGGCGCCCTGCACGGCGACGTCCCGCACGTCCAGGAGCGAGGAGAAGAAGACCACCCAGGCCAGCACGCCGACCACCGCGGCACCGAGCACGCCCAGCACCACGAAGCCCCGCCGGGAGAGCCGGAGCCGGGGAGCGTGCTCCTCGGCCTCCAGCTCCTCCTCCAGGGGGTCGGCGAGCCGGCCGTCAACCACGGCGGCGGCCGCCGCGGGCGGCCTCGATGGCCTCGTAGACCATGCCGACCAGCAGTTCGTCGGCGTCCCGGCGGCCGAACTCGGCCGCGGCCCGGCTCATGTCCCACAGCTTCTGCGGGTCGGTCAGGACCGGCAGGACGTTCTGCAGCACCCAGTCCGGGGTCAGCTCGGCGTCGTCCACCAGCAGGCCGCCGCCCGCCTTGACCATCGGCTGGGCGTTCAGCCGCTGCTCGCCGTTGCCGATCGGCAGCGGGACGAACGCGGCGGGCAGCCCGACGGCCGCGAGCTCGGCCACCGTCATGGCCCCGGCCCGGCAGAGCATCAGGTCGGCCGCGGCGTAGGCGAGGTCCATCCGGTCGACGTACGGCACCGGGCGGTACGGCGGCATCCCGGGGATGTCGTTGACCTGCGGCAGCTCGTTCTTCGGCCCCACGGCGTGCAGGATCTGCACCCCGTACTGCTGGAGGCGCGGGGCGATCGCGGTGACCGTCTCGTTGAGCCGGCGCGCGCCCTGGGAGCCGCCGGAGACGAGCAGGGTGGGCAGCCGCTGGTCGAGGCCGAAGTACTGCCGGGCCTCCGGGCGGGCCGTGTTCCGGTCCAGGGTCGCGATCGTGCGGCGCAGCGGGATGCCGATGTACCGGGAGTCGCGCAGCTTGCTGTCCGGGGTGGAGACGGCGACGAAGTCGGTGTAGCGGGCGCCGATCTTGTTGGCCAGGCCCGGGCGGGCGTTGGCCTCGTGCACCACGATCGGCACGCCGGCGCGCTTGGCCGCCAGGTAGGCCGGCATGGCGACGTAGCCGCCGAAGCCGACCACGGCGTCGGCGTTGACCCGCTCGATGATCTCCTGGGCGGCGCGGACGGTGCCGCGCAGCCGGCCCGGGACGGTGATCAGCTCGGGGGTGGGCTTGCGGGGCAGCGGGACGGCCGGGATGAGCTCCAGCTGGTAGCCGCGCTCGGGCACCAGCCGGGTCTCCAGCCCCTTCTCGGTGCCCAGGGCGGTGATCCCGATGGACGGGTCGTGCCTGCGGAGGGCGTCCGCGAGGGCCATGGCCGGCTCGATGTGACCGGCGGTCCCCCCGCCGGCGAGTACGACATGCACCGAAATTCACCGCTCCCTGCGTGCCGGCCCGGGGGCCGGGCGCGCTGTGGTTCGTCGTCGTGGCAGCACCCGGGCCAGTCGTCTCCTGATCCGGGAGTTCTTGCTCCGGGCGGCCAGGGCCGCCTTCGCGCCGGAGGTGCTGCGTGCCAGGCAGAGCAGCACTCCGATCGCGCACATGGCCGACAGCATGGCGGAACCGCCGTAGGAGAACAGCGGGAGCGGGACGCCCGCGATCGGCAGCAGTCCCAGCGCCGACCCCAGGTTGATCACGGCCTGGGCCATGATCCACGTGGTGGCGGCTCCCGCGGCGTACCTGACGAAGGGGTCCTTCGTACCGATGGCCACACGGATACCCGCGTAGCCTAGTGCCGCGAAGAGACCGATCACCGACAGCGTCCCCACCAGACCGAGTTCCTCGCCGGTCGCGGCGAAGATGAAGTCGGTGTGCGCCTCGGGCAGCTGGCCCCACTTCTCGACGCCGGCGCCGAGGCCGGTGCCGAAGCCGCCGCCGAGGGCGAACGAGTAGACGCCGTGCAGGGCCTGGAAGCAGGCACCGTCCGGGTCGAGCTTGGTGATCCCGATGCAGCCGAGGCGTTCCGCCCGGTGCGGGACGGTGACCACCAGGGCGGTGCAGACGACGACGGCCACGCCGAGGGTGGCCACGAACAGCCGCAGCGGTGCGCCGACCATCCAGAGCAGCGCGAACAGCATGGCCACCAGGATCATCGAGGTGCCCATGTCACCGCCGAGCATGATCAGCGCGAGCAGCAGCAGGGCGCCCGGCACGAGCGGCACGAGCAGGTGCTTCCAGGAGGTGAGGGTGCCGGCCTTCTGCTTGCGGGCGAGCAGGTCGGCGCCCCACAGGACGAGCGCGAACTTGGCGAACTCGGAGGGCTGGAACTGGAAGAAGCCGAAGTCCAGCCAGTTCTGGTTGCCGTTGATCCGCACCCCGATGCCGGGCACGGCGACCAGCGCGAGCGCGCCGATCACGCCGAACATCACCGGGTAGACGACCACCCGCAGCACCGCCACCGGGACGGCCGCGATGCCGACCAGCAGGACGAGGCCGAGGATGGCCGCGATCAGCTGCTTGAGGAAGTAGTACTGCGCGGTGTGGTGCTGGTTCAGGGCCAGGATCTGCGAGGCCGAGAAGACCATCATGAGGCCGAGCACGACCAGCAGCAGCGTGGTGCCGACGATCAGCAGGTAGGGCGTCAGCGGCCGGTCCAGCCAGTACCGCACCCGGGCGCGGAAGGCGCTCAGGCGGCCCAGTGGACCGGCCGACTTGTACTTCGTGGTGGTGGCGGAGATCACGCGCCACGGATCGGCCGCGGCCTGCTCCCGCACGCCCGAATCCGCCCTGCCCTGCCCCGCCAACTCCCCGCTCGCTCTCTTCGTACGGACGCCCTCGCGGGGCCCGGCTACCCGCCCGCCAGCTCCCGGACGGAGGCGGCGAAGAGGTCGCCGCGCTCGCCGTAGTTGGTGAACATGTCCATCGACGCGCAGGCCGGGGCCAGGAGCACCGTGTCACCCGGCTGGGCGAGCGACGCGGCCGTCCGGACCACCTCGGTCATCGCCACCGCGCCAGTCTGGCCCTCGGCCGCCTCGATCACCGGGACATCCGGCGCGTGTCGGGCGAGCGCCTCCCGGATCAGCGCGCGGTCCTCGCCGATGAGCACGGCGGCCCGCAGCCGCTCGGCCGCGCCCTGGACGAGGTCGTCGAAGGTCGCGCCCTTGGCGAGGCCGCCGGCGATCCAGACGATCGGCCGGTAGGCGGCCAGCGAGGCCGCGGCGGCGTGGGTGTTGGTGGCCTTGGAGTCGTCGATGTACGTGACCCCGTCGACCACGGCGACCTCGGCGATCCGGTGGGCGTCCGGACGGAAGGCCCGCAGGCCCTCCCGGACGGCCTTCGGCTCGACCCCGTAGGCCCGCGCCAGCGCCGCCGCCGCGAGGGCGTTGGCGATGTTGTGCGGGGCCGGCGGGTTGACGTCCTCGACGGAGCCCAGCTCGGCGGCGCTCTTGGCCCGGTCGGGCACGAACGCGCGGTCGACCAGCAGTCCGTCCACGACGCCGAAGTTCGACGGGCCGGGGGCGCCGAGGCCGAAGCCGATCGCCCGGCAGCCCTCCTCGACGTCGGCCTCGCGGACCAGCGCCTCGGTGGCCGGGTCGGCCAGGTTGTACACGCAGGCGACGACGTTGCCCTCGTAGATCCGGCCCTTGTCGGCGGCGTACGCCTCCATCGAGCCGTGCCAGTCGAGGTGGTCGGGCGCCAGGTTGAGCACGGCCGCCGAGTGCGGGCGCAGCGAGGGCGCCCAGTGCAGCTGGTAGCTGGAGAGCTCGACCGCGAGGACGTCGTACGGCTCGTCGGCGAGCACCGCGTCCAGCACCGAGACGCCGACGTTGCCGACGGCGGCGGTGCGCTTGCCGGCCGCGGTGAGGATCGAGGCGAGCATCTGGACGGTGGTGGTCTTGCCGTTGGTGCCGGTGACGGCCAGCCAGGGGGCGGGTTCGCCGGTGGCGGGCAGCGGCCTGCGCAGCCGCCAGGCGAGCTCGACGTCGCCCCAGACCTCGACGCCGGCCAGGTCGGCGGCGGCGAACAGCGGGCTGTTCGGCGGCCAGCCGGGCGAGGTGACGACCAGCCGGGTGTCCTCGGGCAGGCTCGCGCCGTCGCCGAGGCGCACGGTGATGCCCTGGGCCTCCAGTTCGGCGGCGCGGGCCTTCAGGCCCTCGCCGCTGCCGCCGTCGACCACGGTGACGTGGGCGCCGAGGCCGTGCAGGACGCGCGCGGCGCTGATGCCCGAGACGCCGAGCCCGGCGACGACGACGGGCAGGGCCTTCCACTGCGTCCCGGTGAATCGGGGTTCGGTCATCCGGTCACCCATCCCGCGTAGAAGAGGCCGAGGCCGACGGCGACGCAGAGGCCCTGGATGATCCAGAAGCGGACCACGATCAGGACTTCGGTCCAGCCCTTGAGTTCGAAGTGGTGCTGCAGCGGTGCCATCTTGAAGACGCGCTTGCCGGTCATCCGGAAGGAGCCGACCTGGATGATCACCGACAGGGTGATGATCACGTAGAGGCCGCCGAGCAGCGCGAGCAGGAGCTCGGTGCGCGAGCAGATGGCCAGGCCCGCGAGGGCGCCGCCGAGGGCGAGCGAGCCGGTGTCGCCCATGAAGATCTTGGCGGGCGAGGTGTTCCACCAGAGGAAGCCGAAGCAGGAGCCCATCAGGGCGGAGGCGACGACGGCGAGGTCCAGCGGGTCGCGGACGTCGTAGCAGTTGGCGGTCGCGGTGATCGCGTAGGCGCAGCTCTGGGTGTACTCCCAGATGCCGATGAAGGTGTAGGCGCCGAAGACCATGACCGACGCGCCGGTGGCGAGGCCGTCCAGGCCGTCCGTCAGGTTCACGCCGTTGGACATCGCCGCGATCATGAAGTACGCGAAGATGACGAACAGGACCGGGCCGACCGCCCACTTGAAGTCCCGGACGAAGGACAGGCTCTGGGACGCCGGGGTGAGCCCGCGGTCGTCCTGGAACTGCATCGCCAGGACCGCGAAGCCGAGGCCGACGATCGACTGGCCGGCCAGCTTGGCCTTGGCCCGCAGACCGAGCGAGCGGCGCTTGACGACCTTGATGTAGTCGTCCAGGAAGCCGACCAGGCCGAGGCCCGCGGTCAGGAAGAGCACCAGCAGCCCGGAGACGGTCGGGCTCTCGCCCGTTATCGCCTTGGTCGCGAAGTAGGCGATGAGCGTCGCCAGGATGAAGGCGATGCCGCCCATGGTGGGCGTGCCCTTCTTGCTGTGGTGCGCCTTCGGGCCGTCGTCGCGGATGTACTGGCCGTAGCCGTGCTTGGCGAGCAGCTTGATCAGCGCCGGGGTGCCGAGCAGCGACAGGACCAGGCCGATCATGCCGGAGAAGAGGATCTGCTTCATCACTCGGCCGCACCGTCCGCGAGGAGGGCCTCGGCCACCTTCTCCAGCCCCACCGAACGGGACGCCTTCACCAGGACCACATCCCCCGGCCGAAGCTGACTGCGCAGCAGTTCGACCGCCGCGTCCGCGTCGGACACCAGCACCGACTCCTCACCCCACGAACCTTCGTTCCTCGCGCCCAGTTCCATGCAGGCCGCCTCGCGTCCGCCGACCGCCACCAGCTTGGTGACGTCCAGCCGCACCGCGAGCCGCCCGATGGCGTCGTGCTCGGCCAGGCTGTCCTCGCCGAGCTCCCGCATCTCGCCGAGCACCGCCCAGGTGCGGCGGCGCTCCGGGCCGCGGCCCCCCATCGAGACCAGCGCCCGCAGCGCGGCCCTCATCGAGTCGGGGTTCGCGTTGTAGGCGTCGTTGACGACGGTGACACCATCGGCCCGGTCGACGACCTCCATGCGCCAGCGGGACAGCGCACCCGCCTCGCCCAGGGCTGCCGCGGCGTCGTCGACGGACATCCCGAGCTCCACCGCCACCGCGGCGGCGGCGAGGGCGTTCGAGACGTGGTGCTCACCGTACAGGCGCAGCTGTACGGGCGCGGAACCGGCCGGGGTGGTGAGCGTGAACGATGGCCGTCCGGTGGCGTCCAGGCGAACGTCGGTCGCCCGGACGTGGGCGTCCGGGGACTCGCCGAACAGGACGACCCTGGCCTTGGTCCTGGCCGCCATCGCGCGGACCAGCCGGTCGTCGGCGTTGAGGATCGCGGCGCCGTCCGCGGGCAGCGCCTCGACCAGCTCGCCCTTGGCCTCGGCGATCTTCTCCTGCGAGCCGAACTCGCCGACGTGCGCGGTGCCGACGTTCAGCACCAGGCCGATCCGGGGCGGGGTGATGGAGGTGAGGTACTCGATGTCGCCCTTGTGCCGGGCGCCCATCTCCATGACCAGGTGCCGGGTGCCGGGCTCGACCCGCAGCGCGGTCATCGGGTGCCCGATCTCGTTGTTGAGCGAGCCGGGCGGGTAGACGGTGTCGCCGAGGCGCTGGAGCAGCTGGGCGATCAGGTCCTTGGTGCTGGTCTTGCCCGCCGAGCCGGTCAGTGCGACCACGGTGGTGGCCTCGGCGCGGGCCACGACGGCGCGGGCCAGCTTGCCGAGGGCGTCCACGACGCTGTCGACCAGGACGGCGGGCACGCCGACCGGCCGGGAGGCCAGCACCGCGACGGCGCCGGCCCCGACCGCGGTGGCCGCGTAGTCGTGGCCGTCCACGTGCTCGCCGACGAAGGCCGCGAACAGCCCGCCGGGCAGCACCTTCCGGGAGTCGACCTCGACCGGGCCGGTCACCGGGGTGGCGGGGTCGGCGCCGTCCAGGGTGCCTCCGACGGCTGCGGCCACCTCGGCGAGGGTCAGTGCGATCACTGCTGCTCTACTCCTCGGTCGCCCCGGGCGGCCGTGGTCTGCGTGATGGATTCCCGCAGCACCTCCCGGTCGTCGAAGGGGCGGATCTCGTCTCGTACGTACTGGCCAAGTTCGTGGCCCTTGCCGGCCACCAGCACGGTGTCGCCGGCGTGCGCGCGGGCCACCGCGAGGCGAATCGCCTCGGCCCGGTCGGGGACGACCAGGACGTCGCCGCGTTCGGCCTCGGGGACCGCGGCGGCGCCGCCGAGCATGCTGGCGAGGATCGCCAGCGGGTCCTCGCTGCGCGGGTTGTCGCTGGTCAGCAGGGCGGTGTCGGCGAGCCGGGCGGCGATGTCGCCCATCGGGCCGCGCTTGTGCGGGTCGCGGTCGCCACCGCAGCCGACGACGACGTGCAGCCGGCCCTTGGTGACCTCGCGCAGCGAGGCGAGGACGGCGCGCAGGGCGTCCGGCTTGTGCGCGTAGTCGACGACGGCGACGAACGGCTGTCCGGCGTCCACCCGCTCCAGCCGGCCCGGCACGCCGGGTACGGCGGCGACGCCCGCGACGGCCCGGTCCAGCGGCAGTCCGGCGGAGACCAGGACGGTGATCGCGGCGAGCGCGTTGGCCACGTTGAACGGGCCGGGCAGCGGCACGGAGGCGTCGGCCTCGGCGCCGTCGGGGCTGAGCACCCGGAAGGTGGAGCCGACCGGGCCGAGCTGGACGTCGACCGCGCGCCAGTCGGCGCCGGGGTCGCCGGCGGCGGAGAAGGTGGCCACCGGGATCTTCGCCTCGGCGGCCAGCCGGCGGCCGTACTCGTCGTCGACGTTGACCACTCCGCGGCGGGACTTGCCGGGCTGGAAGAGCCGGGCCTTCGCCTGGAAGTAGTCCTCCATGTCCGGGTGGAAGTCGAGGTGCTCCGGCGTGAGGTTGTTGAACAGGGCGACGTCGTACGTCACCCCGTCGGTGCGGCCGAAGACGAGGGCGTGGCTGGAGACCTCCATGGTCACCGCGTCGGCGCCGCGCTCGGCCATCACGCCGAGGATCGCGTGCAGGTCGGTGGCCTCGGGGGTGGTCCGCTCGCTCTTGATCCGCTCGGTGCCGACCCGCATCTCGACGGTGCCGATCACCCCGGGGCTGCGGCCGGCGCCGCGCAGGCCGCCCTCGACCAGGTAGGAGGTGGTGGTCTTGCCGTTGGTGCCGGTCAGGCCGAGCATCAGCAGCCGCTCGGACGGGTGCCCGTAGACGATCGCGGCCAGCTCGCCCATCCGGGCCCGCGGCCGGTCGACGACCAGCAGCGGCAGGCCGGTGGGGGCGGCCAGCTCGGCGCCCGCCGGGTCGGTGAGCACGGCCACCGCGCCGGCGTCCGCGGCCTTGGCCGCGAAGGCCGCGCCGTGGTGGTTGGCGCCGGGGAAGGCCACGTACACGTCGCCCGGGCGCACCGCGCGGGAGTCGTGGGTGACGCCGGTGACGGCACCGCCTTCGACGGGCGGCAGGCCCAGCCGGCCGGCCAGCTCGGCGAGCGGCAGGGCGGCGGCCTCGGCCGGGCGGGGCGGACTCACGGTGATTTGATCGGGTTTCGGCACGGCGGGAAGGCTATCCGCCGAAGGGTGCCCAGGGCCAAACCGGCCCTGCGCCGCGCCGCCGGCCGGCCCGGCCAGCTCGTTGCTCATGCTCGTTCACGGCTTCCAGTCGACGGGCAGGTTGGGTGCCTCGCTGTTGCTCGGCGGGACCTGGAGGGTCTTGAGGGTGAACTCCATCACCTGCTTGAACACCGGGCCGCACAGCTGGCCGCCGAAGTGGCCGTTGACCGGGCCCTGGAGGGTACAGGAGACGGTCACCCGGGGGGCCTCCGCCGGGGCGAAGCCGATGAAGGAGGCGGTGTAGCCGTCGTAGCCGACGCCGTTGGCCGCGCCGCGGTTGGCGGTGCCGGTCTTGCCGGCGACGCGGTAGCCGGGGATGGCGGCCTTGCCGCCGGTGCCCTGCTCGTCGTCGACGACGGACTCCAGCATCTGGGTGAGGGTCTTGGCGGTCTGGTCGCTCACCACCCGGGTCTGCTCGCCCGGCGCGGTCGGGGTGTACTTGCCGTCCGGGCTGGTGATGCCCTGGACGATGCTGGGCGCCACCCGGACGCCGCCGTTGGCGATGGTCGAGTACACCGACGTGGCCTGCAGCGCGTTCATCTGCAGCGGGCCCTGGCCGAAGGAGATGTTGTACTTCTCCGAGGCGACCAGGTCCTCCGGCTTCTTGAGCTTGCCGGCCGTCTCGCCGGGGAAGTTCAGGCCGGTCGGCTGGGCCACGCCGAACTTGCGCATGTAGCCGTCCAGCACCTGGTTGGCCTTCAGCTGGTCGCCGTCGCCGAGGGTCTCGATCGCCTCGATGGTGCCGATGTTGGAGGACTTGGCGAGCACCCCGGCCAGGGTCAGGTACCAGTCGCCGTGCGGGACGTCATCCTTGAACTGCTGTCCGGCCCGGACCAGGTTGCCGGGCACGGTGACCTTGGTGTCCCAGCTGGCCTTGCCGGAGTCCAGGACGGCGGCCAGGCTCATCAGCTTCGCAGTGCTGCCCGGCTCGTACGCGTCGACCAGGGCGGGATTGCCCATCTGGGACTGCTTGGCGAGGCTCAGGTCGTTCGGGTTGAAGCCGGGCGCGGTGGCCATCGCGAGGACCTGGCCGGTCTTCACGTCCTGGACGACGACGTAGCCCTTCTCAGCGCCGGAGTTGGCCACCTGGTCGGTGATCGCCCGCTGGGCGGCCCACTGGATGTCCCGGTTGATGGTCAGCTTGACGTCGTTGCCGGGCACGGCGGCCTCCAGCGAGCCCCCGGCGGTGGGCACCAGCCGGCCGGCCGCCTGGGCGTAGCTGTTGTGGCCGTCCTTGCCGGCCAGCAGCTTCTGGTACTGCAGCTCCAGGCCGCCCGCGCCCTGCCCCTCGCCGTTGACGAAGCCGACCAGGTTGGCCGCCAGGCCGTCGGAGGGGTAGACCCGCTTCTGGGTCTCCTGGTTGAACACGCCGGCCAGCGGGTTGGCGCACTCGTTGTCGACCCGGGTGCGCCCGCCCTGCTCGGCGGGCTTGCCGAGCTGCCGCTTCTGGGCCTGGCAGGCACGCGAACCGGCCTGCTTCTCCAGGTTCGCCTTGAGCTCGCTGATCTGGCTCTTGGCGCCCGGGGTCTGCCGGGCGGCGAGCCGCTTGTAGCGGCTCTTGGGGGTGTGCAGGTCGGCGGCGATCTTCTCCTTGGGCACGCCGATGATCGGCGACAGCAGCGCCGCCGCCTGCTCGGGGGCGTCCGGGACGCCGGTGGCCTCCGGGGTGAACATCGCCGGGTCGGCGGTGATGTCGTACGCGTCGACGGTGGCCGCCAGGGCCACGCCGTCGGAGGACGTTATCGAGCCGCGCTCGGCGGTGATCGGGACGTTGAGGTAGCGGTTGGTGTTGGCGTCGGCGGCCAGCGCGTCGGCGTCCAGCAGCTGCAGCTGGACGAGCCGGCCCGCGAAGACGGAGAACACCAGCGACAGCACGACGGTGATCACCCGCAGCCGGCGCTTGGGCTCGGCCAGCTTGAGCGTCTTGGGGCGCTGCGGCGGACGGGACTTGGGGCGCGGCCGGGCCGCCGCCTGGGACCTGGCCGGCGGCCGGCCCTCGGGGCGGCGCTGCTGCGGGGCCCTCGGCGTCCGGGCGGCGGCGGCCTTCGCGGGCTGGCCCTTGGCGGGCTGCTTCGGCCGGGCCGGCTGCGGTTTGGCGGGCTGCGGCTTGGCGGGCTGGGCCTTCTTCGCCGCCTGCCCGCGCGGGGCCGCGCCCTTGGGCGCCGCCGGACGGCGCGGGTTGCCGGAGCCCCCGGCGGACGGCTGTCGCGGAGTGCTCATACGCCCGCCTCGCTGCTCTCGGCAGGGGCATCCGCCCACCCGCACGTGTCGATGACGAGCTCGCTGCGCTTGCTCATGCGCCCGCCTCGCCGCTCTCGGTTCCGGTGTCCCGCGTGCTCCACCCGCTCATCGGGCCGCACCCCCCGTCGGCGAGGGCGCCGGGGCGCCCGGGTTGATCTGGACGACGGAGTCGCCCGCGGTCGCCGTCGGCGCCGGGGCGCTCGGCTGGGAGCTCGGCGCCGGCTGCTGCTTGGTCGGCCACGGCTCGGCCGTCGACCGCTTCACCGGCGGGCTGTCCTGCGCCGGGCCGGGCTTGCCGAGCACCTTGCCGCCGTTGCCCAGGTCCAGGAACGCCATCCCGCCGGCCGGGATCATGCCCAGCTCGGCGGCCCGCCGGGCCAGCGCGTCCGGCGCGGAGTTCTGGTCGATCTGGTGCTGGAGGCTCTGCTGTTCGTCGGTCGCCGTGGTGGTCTGCCGCTGCAGCCGGGACAGCTCGAAGGAGCCCTCGTTGAGCGCCGTGTTCAGCGCCAGCAGCCCGAGCAGCCCCGCCGCCAGCAGGACCACCACCAGGACGGCGAAGGGCGTGCGTCCCCGCACGGGGCGCCGCCCCGGCCGGACCGTGATCCGCGCCCTGCCCTGCCCCGGGAGTGCTCCGCTCCCCGCCCGGACCCCACCGGCCACCGGCCCCACTGCTCTCCTCCGCCCTTCGGACCGCCCCGGGACCCGCTCAGCCCCGCTTCTTCCGGTCCCTGATCCTCTCCGCCACCCGCAGCCGCACGGGCGCGGCGCGCCGGTTCTCCTCGATCTCCTCCTCGGTGGCCAGCTCGGCACCGCGGGTGATCAGCTTCAGCCAGGGCTGGTGCTCCTCGGGGACGAACGGCAGTCCCGGCGGCGCCGTGCTGGTCGCTCCGGCCGCGAAGTACTGCTTCACCAGGCGGTCCTCCAGCGACTGGTAGGACATCACGACGATCCGTCCACCGATCGCGAGGGCGTCCAGCGCTCCCGGAATGGCCCGGTCCAGCACCTCCAGTTCGCCGTTCACCTCGATCCGCAGGGCCTGGAAGGTCCGCTTCGCGGGATTCCCGCCGGTGCGCCGGGTGGCCGCCGGAATGGCGTTGCGCACCAACTCGACCAGACGCGCGCTGTTGCTGAACGGTTCCTTCTCGCGCTCCCGGAGGATCACCGAGGCGATCTTCCCGGCGAACCGCTCCTCGCCGTAGAACTTCAGGATCCGGGCCAGCTCGCCGTGGCTGTAGGTGTTGAGCACCTCGGCCGCGCTGATCCCCCGGGTCTGGTCCATCCGCATGTCCAGCGGGGCGTCCTGGGCGTACGCGAAGCCGCGGTCCGCCTCGTCCAGCTGCATCGAGGAGACGCCCAGGTCGAACAGGACGCCGTCGATCCGGTCGATGCCCAGGCGCTCCAGCACCTCGGGGATCTCGTCGTAGACGGCGTGCACCAGGGTGGCCCGGTCGCCGAACGGGGCGAGGCGCTCGCCGGAGAGCTTGAGCGCGGCCGGGTCGCGGTCCACCGCGACCAGCCGGACCTCGGGGAACTGGGTGAGCAGCGCCTCGCTGTGCCCGCCGAGGCCGAGGGTGGCGTCCACCACCACGGCGCCGGGCCGGGAGATCGCCGGGGCCAGCGCGTCCATGCACCGCTGCAGCATGACGGGGACGTGCTTGGGTCCCGGCTCGTTGGTGGTCATGCGCGGCGGCGCCCTTCCTCGGTGCGGAGCAGCCCGACGTCCGGGAGCTGCGACCATTCTCGCCCACCGCCGGGAGCGGGCACGACACGGCCCGTGGTCCCCGCCCGCTCGAGGGGAAGGACATGACCGCCGGGCGCCGGGGAAGGTGCGCCAGGAGGACACGGAGCGGGTGGAGGCCACGGGCCGGGTCGGGCCGGAGCACCGGCCTGGAAGGCCCGGTTGACGGGCCCCGGGGGGGTGTGCTCCACTGCGCCGCAACTCTATCGCGCGGGCCCCACCAGTCAATGGCCCGCTCCGGCGCACCACCCGGGCGGCGGTACGGATCACCGCAGGTCGCGGCCGTCCCGGCGGTCGGGCCGGGGCGAGCGGGGCGGCCGCGGCGCCCGGTCGCGCGCCCCGGGTCGCGCGCTTCGGGACCAGGCCGGACAAACCCGTCCGTTGTGGCTATGCGCTCGGTCACAGCGCCGCGTTCTGTAGCTCTCCACCCCACCGCGGCCCCCCGAATCGCACTAACGTCGCCCCTATGACAGTGACCCCCGACCGGCCCACGCCGACCGCCGCTGCCGACCCCGAGACCCCGGCCATCATCGACCGCTTCGTGGCCTCCAACCGCGAGTACGCGGTCACCTTCCACGACGGCGGCATGGACGCCCGCCCGGTGCAGAAGATCGCCGTCGTCGCCTGCATGGACGCCCGCCTCGACCTGTTCGCGGCGCTCGGCCTCGAACTGGGCGACGCCCACGTCATCCGCAACGCGGGCGGCGTCGTCACCGACGACACCATCCGCTCCCTCACGATCAGCCAGCGCGCCCTCGGCACCCGCTCGATCGCGCTGATCCACCACACCGGCTGCGGCCTGCTGGGGCTCACCGAGGACTTCCGCCGCGAGCTGGAACTGGAGGTCGGCCAGCGCCCGCAGTGGGCGGTCGAGGCCTTCGTCGACCTGGACGGCGACGTCCGCCAGTCCATGCAGCGCGTCCGCACCTCTCCGTTCCTGCTGCACACCGACGACGTCCGCGGCTTCGTCTTCGACGTCCACACGGGTCTCCTGCGCGAGATCCACTGACGGCCCGACGCCCCGCCCCCGGTCACCCGCCCCGAGCCGAAGGAAGCGCCGACGCCGAAAGGGAGGAGCGAGGAAGCGACGACCGTCGGCGTCGGACCCGAGCGCCCGGAGGCGAGCGGGCGAGTCACGGCGACAGGGTGACTTCCGCGCCCCCGGCAGGGGAGAATGCGCCTGCCGGTTGACCTCGAACCACCTGGGGCGGCCGGGCCGCAGGCCGCTGTCCCGGCGCCGGATCCCGCACGGAACCGCCCCTGGTACGGCCGCGTCAAGCATGGGGTGGGGGCCGGCCTCGGGGTGAGGCGGGCACGGTGTGCCAGGGAGCGTAACGGGTGACGAGCTACAGCGATCAGGCCGGTGTCGGCGGTTCTTCGGGGGGCGCCCAGGAGGCGGACGGTTACCACCGGGTCGGCCTGCCCGAGCTCGCCGCCGTCGTGGACCGGGTCCGCGCCAACATCGAGAGCGTGATCGAGGGCAAGCCGGAGGCCGTCCGGATCGCCCTGACCGTCCTGCTCGCCGAGGGCCACCTGCTGCTGGAGGACGTGCCCGGCGTCGGCAAGACCATGCTGGCCAAGGCGCTCGCCCGCTCGGTCGACTGCACCGTGCGGCGCATCCAGTTCACGCCCGACCTGCTGCCCTCGGACGTCACCGGCACCAACATCTACGACCAGCACCAGCGCGACTTCGAGTTCCGCCCGGGCGCGATCTTCGCCCAGATCGTGGTCGGCGACGAGATCAACCGCGCCTCGCCCAAGACCCAGTCCGCGCTGCTGGAGTCGATGGAGGAGCGCCAGGTCACCATCGACGGGACCAGCTACGAGCTGCCGTCGCCGTTCATGGTCGTCGCCACCCAGAACCCGGTCGAGATGGAGGGCACCTATCCCCTCCCGGAGGCCCAGCGGGACCGTTTCATGGCCCGCATCTCGATCGGCTACCCCAGCCCCGAGGCCGAGTTCGCGATGCTCGACGTGCACGCCGGCGCCAGCCCGCTGGCCGACCTCCAGCCGGTCGCGCACGCCGCCGACATCCTCAAGCTCATCGACCTGGTGCGCACCGTGCACATCGCCGACCCGGTCCGCCGCTACGCCGTCGACCTGGTCGGCGCCACCCGCACCAGCCACGAGCTGCGCCTGGGCGCCTCGCCGCGCGCCACCCTGCACCTGGTCCGGGCCGCCCGCGCGGCCGCCGCGCTGGACGGGCGCGACTACGTCACCCCGGACGACATCCAGCGCCTCGCCGTCCCGGTCCTCGCGCACCGCCTGATGCCGACCGCCGAGACCCAGCTCAGCCGCCGCACCTCCGAGCAGATCGTGGCCGACCTCGTCGCCCGGCTGCCGCTGCCGCGTCCGCAGGGCGGCCCGGCCGGCCGGAGGGTCTGAGGTGTCGCCGTCCGACGCACCGTCGGGCCTGCGGGCCGGCCTGCGCGGCCTCACCACCCGGGGCCGCTCCTTCCTCGCCGCCGGGCTCACCGCCATGGTCTGCGCCTACCTGCTCGACCAGGACGCGCTGCTGCGGGTCGGTGTGCTGCTCGCCGCGCTCCCGCTGGCCGCCGCCCTGGTGCTGGCCAACACCCGCTACCGGGTGGCCAGCGGGCGCCGGCTCAGCCCGCACCGGGCGATCGCCGGCCAGGAGGCCCGGGTCCACCTGCGGGTCGACAACATCTCCCGGGTGCCCACCGGGCTGCTGCTCCTGGAGGACAAGGTCCCGTACGTGCTCGGGCCGCGCCCGCGCTTCGTGCTGGACCGGGTCGAGCCGCGCGGCAACCGGGAGGTCTCCTACCGGGTCCGTTCCGACCTGCGCGGCCGCTACGAGCTCGGCCCGCTCCAGCTGCGGCTGTCCGACCCGTTCGGGATGTGCGAGGTGAACCGTTCGTTCACCGCGTCCGACGTGCTCACCGTCGTCCCCCAGGTCCAGGCGCTGGCGCACGTGCGGCTGAGCGGCGAGTGGCTCGGGCAGGGCGAGAGCCACGCCCGCACCCTCGCGCTGGCCGGCGACGACGACGTGATCCTGCGCGAGTACCGGCCCGGCGACGACCTGCGCCGCGTGCACTGGAAGTCCACCGCCCGCTACGGCGAACTGATGGTCCGCCGCGAGGAGCAGCCGCAGCGCGCCCGCGCCACCGTGCTGCTGGACACCCGCGAGATCGCCCACCGGGGCAGCGGCCCCGCCTCCTCCTTCGAGTGGGCGGTCAGCTGCGCCGCGTCCGTCTCCGTCCACCTGCTGGAGCGCGGCTACCAGACCAGGCTGCTCACCGACACCGGCCAGTGGGTCCCCGGCCCCGGCACCGGCGGCACCAACGCGGCGGCCGAGTCCTCCGGGCTGATCCTGGACGCGCTCGCGGTCGCCGACCTGTCCGACGGCGGCGGGCTCTCCCGCGCCGAGGAGCCGCTGCGCGCCGGCGGCGAGGGCCTGCTGGTCGCCGTCCTCGGCGAGCTGGACGAGTCCCAGGCCGCACGGCTGGCCCGGCTGCGCGGGCGCACCGGCGGCGCCATCGCCTTCCTCCTCGACACCGGCACGTGGACCGGCCTGCGGATGCTCGCCCCCGAGACCGGCGGCGACGAGTTCCGCGCCCGGGTGCGCCAGCTGCGCGAGGCCGGCTGGACGGTCCTGCCGGTGCGCGCCGGGGACTCGCTCCCCGACCTGTGGCGGGCCGCCGAGGGCGCGAAGACCACCGCCCCCTACCGAGAAGAGGCCGGCGCGTGACCACCCGGGCCAAACTGACCGTCTACTCGGCGCTGGCCACCGCCCTCGCCTCGCTCTGCCTGACCCCGCTGCTCACCACCAAGAGCTGGATCACCCACGCCTTCCTGGTGATCGCGGTGCTCGCCGCCGTCGGCGCGGGCCTGCGCCGCACCCCGCTGTTCCGCTGGACGGTGCCGCTCGGGCAGCTGGTCGCGCTGGTCCTCCTGCTGCTGATCGGCTTCGCCGAATCCGGCTCCGTGTGGGGCGGCCTGATTCCGGGGCCGGACTCGCCGAGCTCCCTGGACCGGGTGTTCGGCTCCGGCCTGGACGACATCCAGCAGTACGCCATCCCCGCACCGCCCAACGCGGGCCTGCGGCTGATCCTGGTCGGCTCGGTCGGCCTGATCGCGCTGATCGTCGACACCGTCGCGGTGACGTACCGGCGCTCGGCGCTGGCCGGGCTGCCGCTGCTCGCGCTGTACTCGGTCGGCAACGGCCTGGCCGGCGACCACGGCAGCTGGATCTGGTTCGGCCTCGCCGCGGCCGGCTACCTGCTGCTCCTCTTCGCCGAGGGCCAGGACCGCGTCTCCCGCTGGGGCCGGATCTTCCGCGGCACCTCGCGCGGCACCGAGAGCTCCGGCGCGGTCGGCCTCGGCGGCCAGCAGGTCGGCATCCTGGCCCTGGCCGTCGCCATGCTGCTGCCCGTCTTCCTGCCGCACTGGGACTCCGGCCTGCTGCACTCCGGCTCCGGCGGCAGCGGCACCGGGGGTTCGGCCGGCGCGGTCACCAGCCTCGACCCGCTGGTCAGCCTGCAGGCCGAGATCACCCGGCCCACCAACACCGAACTGCTGCGCTACACCCTGGACAGCGACATCGCCGACCAGACCTACCTGCGCACCGGTTCGCTGGACGTGTTCGACGGCACCAACTGGAAGCTCGGCTCCACCACCGTCGCCGACCTGGGCGCGGCCCTTCCCCCGCCGGAGGGTCTCCAGGACCCCAACCTCCCGCAGATGAAGGGCGACTTCCAGGTCAGCAACGCGCTGGAGAAGAGCTGGCTGCCGATGCCGTACCCGGCGCTCTCGGTCCAGCTGCCCAACCGCGGCGAGTGGAAGCTCGACCAGCTGACCCGCACCGTGATGCCCACCAACGACAAGTCGATCAAGGGCCTGCACTACCAGGTCACCTCGCTGGACGTCCGGCCCACCGCCAACGACCTGCGCGACGCGCCGAGCGCGCCCCAGGACATCCGGGAGCACTACACGGCGCTGCCGACGAACCTGCCCACGGAGGTCTCGCAGCTGGCCCGGCAGGTCACCGCCAAGCAGACGACCAACTACGACAAGGCCGTCGCCCTCGCCGCCTGGTTCACCGGACCGGAGTTCCGCTACGACACCAGCGTCAGCAGCGGCACCGGCACGGACGCCATCGTCACCTTCCTGCGCGACAAGCGCGGCTTCTGCGTCCACTTCGCCTCCACCATGGCGGCGATGGCCCGCACCCTGAAGATCCCCGCCCGCGTCGCCGTCGGCTTCACCCCCGGCGACGCCCAGAGCGCCAACACCTACTCGGTGACCGGCCGGATGTACCACGCCTGGCCCGAGCTGTACTTCGGCGGCTACGGCTGGATGCGCTTCGAGCCCACCCCCAGCCGCGGCGTGCAGCCCCGCTACAACGAGCAGGCCGCCACCGCGACCACCGCCCCGAGCCAGCAGCCGACCGCCGCCGCCACCAGCGACGCGCCCGCGCCGGCGCCGTCCAACAGCAAGGACTGCGACGCCAAGCTGCGTCAGATGGGCGAGTGCGGCAAGAAGAACACCGCCGTCGGCGACACCGGCCAGGACTCCTGGCTGCTCTCCGCGCAGGTGCTCGGCACCCTCGCGGTGGTGGTCGCGCTGATCGCGCTGCTGCTCGTCCCGATGTTCTGGCGCGCCGCGGTGCGCCAGCGCCGGATCGGCGGCGGGCGCCGCCGCCCCGGCGGGGACGGCCCGGCCGAGCTCACCGACGAGCAGGTCCTGGCCGCCTGGGACGAGCTGGTCGACTCCGCCTGGGACCTCGGCATCCCGCCGGACGAGTCGCGCACCCCGCGCGCCGCCGCCCGACGGATCTCCGAGCGGGCCGAACTGGGCGAGGACGCGGCGGCCGCCGCCGGGCGCCTGGCGCTGGCCACCGAGCGGGTGCTCTACGCCCGCTCCGCCCACGTCACCGCGCCGCTCGCGGCCGACGTCCGCACCGCCCGGGAGGGCCTGCTGGCCACCGCGGGCCGGCGCGAGCGGACGCGGGCGGTGCTGCTGCCGCCGTCGTCGGCGCAGCTGTGGTGGCGGATCTCCGACGCCGTCCTGGCCGCCCGGGTGACGGTCGGCGGCAGGGTCGGCCGGGTGTCCGACGCCGTCACCCGACCGGTGCGGCGGGTGTTCACCCGCAAGGGGCGGGACCAGGAGTCCTGAGGGACGCGGGGAACGCGAAGAGCCGCCGGGGGCGGGCAGTCGATCGAC
>NZ_JBHVPD010000128.1:0-25204 GCF_042887525.1 Kitasatospora sp. NPDC057936 | reverse complement strand
AGATGCACGGCCGCGCCGGATTCCCCCTGCTCCGCCACCGCATCCTCCTCCGGTGATCGCCACGGAGCGCTACCACCGAATACGGGCCAGAGCCGGTCATTTGGACAGACCCAAGGGCGGGGTTGCTCGGAGAGGGCGCGGTTCTTGGGGGGCGCTGCCGAGGGCGGGGTGCCTCCAAAGGGTGCTGGAACAGGTACGGCGACGTCGCGTTCGCGAGTCGGTTCATAACGACACCGCCCCACGATCGGGATCGTCCAGAGCAGCTTCCGAGGGGACAAGGCGAAGAATCCTGGGCCGCGCGGTAGCCTGCTGCATCACCGGACGAGTCCGATGGCCTCGATCTCGATCATCCACTCGGGGTCGGCGAGTGAGGAGACCTCCACGAACGACTCAGCGAGATGTGGCTCCTCTGGGAAGTGCTCCGCGCGCAGCTTGGCGAAGATGTCCTGCTGTGCGATGTCGGTGACGAACACGGTCGCCTTGACCACGTCAGCGAGGCTGGAGCCTGCGTTTGTCAGAACCGTAGACAGATTTGCGAGCGCTTGACGGGCTTGCGCCTCAAAGTCCCCCGCGCCGACTGTGGATCCCTGGGCATCAATTGGTGCCTGCCCCGATGTGAAGACCAAGTTCCCGACCCGGACTCCGAGCGATATTCCGGCCGACTCGTACCAGTCGGGTTCCGCGGAGACGCGCACGCGCTCGGCGGCAGGTTGCGTAACGGACATGTTGTTGACACTCCCTCAAGACTGCACACGTGGGGCCGGGGAGCAGTGATCACCCCGACTTGATCCGACAGCCACGAGATCACGAGATTCATTCCCGCGGGCTTGCAACGGAATCCACCGCCGCCCGAGGTGGCGCCGCCAGGGATGCACAAGCGTGAGCCGCACCTCCAGATGTGCTTCGCCGCACCGTCGCTCATGCGGCGCATCCGCGCCCCCTGGGATCATCGGGAGGAGACCATGAGCTGGTCGGTCGGACAGGTCTCCGGATTCGCTGGAGTCACGGTGCGGAGCGGGTGGGGATGAGTTCGTTCGCGGCGCGGTGGTGGCGCGGGGGACCGTCGGCGGTCCGGCCGTCGCTCACGGCGATGTCCATGGCGTCGCCGTTGGAGTGGAGCAGTGACGCGGAGGGCCACCACCGTTGCACGCCGGTCTCGCTGAAGCCGGCGGCCAGCTGGAGGTCGACCCCCGCCGGCCAGGGCGTGCCGGGGGCATACGGGTCCTGGCTCCCTGTGGGGCGGTGGCCCGGTCCACGGCCGTGACTCCTTCTGTCGCTGTCAGGTCAGGAGAGACCTCGCAGCCGGTGGTGCTGGGGACCGGGGGCCGCCGGTCAGGGCGCTTTGGTATCGGCCGCGGGCGGCTCTGCCTCCTCGCCGTCCTCCTCGCCGTCCTCGTCGACGTCGTCGGCCTTGGCCCGGACGTCCTTGGGCGTGGGTGCCGTGATGCTGCGCTCCTCCGCGGACCGCTCCCGTACCGTGTCGCCCTCGCGCGAGGCGTCGCTCTCGTCGCGAGGGCCCGTGTCGTCCGTGCTCATCTCGCATCGTCCTTCCGTGATGTCGGGTGGCGGTGCGCCAGGCTGCCCTGACGGCGGCGGCGCTGCCGCTCGTCGTCGGCCGGGGCGAGGTTCAGTGGCCGAGGGCGCTGGCTAGTTCCTTCTTGTTCATCTTCGAGCGGCCGTGGATGTTGCGCTGCTTGGCCTCGTTGTACAGCTGGTCGTACGTGGGCCCCCGGGAGCCCGAGTGCGAGTGCAATCCGCCGCGCCGGGAGGAGGACATGTCGTGGGTGGAGGAGCGGCTGGCGGTCTTCGACTCGCCGTGCCGGGCCCGTTCCTTGTTCACGGTCCGGGCCGCGATCTCCTTGGCCCGCTTCTGGCTCTCCCCGCGCTCCAGCGCACTGTCCTTGATGTGCTCGTACTGTCGCTCACGCTTCTTGCTCGAACCCGCAGGCATGATTCCTCCTCTGTGGGGTGCCGGATCGTGTACCCCGAACGTAGGACGCGACTCGTTCACAGGCTTCCGGAATGCGGCAGATGGGCCTGCCGGATTGCTCCGCCCCGCCGGGCCGGCGGCCGGGACGGCCCGATCAGCGGGCAGGACGCCTGCGGGAGGCGGTGAGCGTGAGGCGAGTCAGGCCGCCCGCGAACACCGCGATCCCGATGAACAGCAGGTACAGCAGCCCGTGGACGACGACGCCGACGAGTCCCAGGATGATGGCGATCACCGTCAGCGCCAGGAACACGCTCACAGCGGGCCCCCATTTCTTCGCCGGGACGGCCGGCCTGGCTGAGGCCGACCGCGGCTACCAGCGGTACCAGCGGCTGCGTCCGCCCTCTGCCGCACCGCGGAAGACGAAGCCGAGCAGCCACAGTGCCAGCACGACCAGCGCCACCCACCACAGCACGTGGACGGCGAATCCCAGGCCGCCGAGGATCAGCGCGAGCAGCAGGATAAGGACAAGAGCGAGCATGGGAGGCTCCCTTTCCGACGTTTCCGGCGCCCCAGGACGTGCCCGGTGATCGAGCGGGGGCGCTGCGCCCGAGCGTGTACCCGTGCTTCGCAACCCCACGCACGCCGTAGGTGCCATTGCCTGGCACCGGCCGCGTCTGGCCCGTTCGGCACAGCGCTGCCTTCTACACGCGACTTGCCGCCGCGAGCGGTTTTGCCGGGGCGCGGGGTGGGAAGCCGCGTCAGGGGTTTGTGACGACGCACGGAAGGAAGACGAGGCCGGATCGCCCCGAACTGATCCCGGCGACGCGGTCCCAGGGGGAAGCGAGGAGCGATCATGGTGAAGGTTCTGCTCATACTGCTGTGCCTGGTACTGCCGTGGCTGGCGGTGCTCATCAAGGACGGTCCAAGCGTGAAGGTGCTGTGGGCCTTCCTGCTCCAGCTCTGCGGGCACGTGCCCGGTGTCGTCTACGGCATCTACCAGGTCGTCCAGGACTGACCGCGCAGGACACCCGCGACGAGGCGTCGCCCGGCCAAGGCCGGGCGTCTCGCCGCTCCCGCCCGAGGTGGCCTGGCGTGCGGCTGCTGGCGCCGGCCGGCAACGAGCCGTGTCCGGTCACCGTCAGTCGCTGGCCGACGTGGGCGACGGCTTCGCCCGCCTCTCCGCCCGCCTCTCCGCCCGCCGGGGAATCGGCGCGGTTGCGAGTCCCGTTCCGAGCACGCGACCGTCGCCTGCGGCGTTGCAGGCATCGCGGCTCCCTTGTGAGTGGCCGGCCGCTCAGCTGTCCGCTGAGGGCACGCCGGTTCGGACTACCCGGTCGGCCTCCATCTCGACGACGACGACGAGTACCGGGTCCCGCCCGCTCCCCACTCGGACAGCTCCCCGGTCACCAGCCGCAGCGGGCCGCCCGGTCCGCCGATGGCCCCGATCACCCAGCCCCTCACCACGACCTACCCCTACACTGCTCCAGCACGGACGGGACAAGCATCAGCGGGCTCCCTTCGTATGCGAGGCGTAATCAGCCGAGCACTCAAGCAGCCGTCGGCGAGCGCGATCCACTCGACGGCCGTTCCTGCGCGGCCTGCCTGACGAGTGCTCACCGACACCCCGCCGGCCGGCGGCCCCGAGGGTCGGGCCACCGATGCAGACGCGTGCGGACACCTCGAACCGATCCGGGTCGCCTTCCGGGCTGACGGCCAACATGCCTCGAAAGCGCGGGAGTTGTGCAGATATCGGACTTGCTGGCTGGCGGGCGGACACCGGGGTAGGCGCTGCTGGCACGCACCGGCCTGTCCGGATCGGTGCCCACCAGGAAGGTGATCGGATTTGCAGAAGTCCGCCGTCCGCCCGCTGCCCGTCACGTTTCCCGAAAGCCTGCGGCCCGACGTCCCGGTCGACGCCGAGCTCCGCTTCGACGCCACGCTTCCCTATGCGGCCTGCCTGGTCTTCCCGTCGGCCCCCTTCGGCTACGCGAGCGGTTCGGTGCTGTGCTGGTACTTCGGGCGCGACCTGCTGAACGAGGGCCGCCACGCCCCGGTCGGCAACGGAGACGTCAAGGTCAGGCCCGGGCCCGCCGGTGAAGTCCTCATCACCCTGCAAGGTTCGGACGGCCAGGCGGTGGTCAGCGCCCCGCAGGACGCCGTGACCGGCTTCCTCGCGGACTCGTTCACGCTGGTACCCGCAGGATCGGAGGCCGACCACCTCGATGTCGACGTGCTTCTCGCCCGCCTGCGCGCCGGCGACTGATCTGGCAGCCGTGCCGGACTCGCCCAGGCCCGCGGGCCCTGGGCAGGCGTTCAGCCCTCCAGCCGGCGCTTGCTGAGCCAGGCGACCATCTCGGGGTCGCGGTGGTCGAAGAACAGCGTGGCGCCGGTGTCGAGGGCGGCAATGGCGGACATCTGGCCGTCGGTGAGGCGGAAGTCGAAGACGTCGATGTTCTGCGCCATCCGGTCGGGGTCGACGGACTTGGGGATGGTGATGATGTCGCGAGGGATGCCGCTGCCCTTGACGGCGCGTCCGACGGCCTCCTCGTTGCCGTAGGCGGCGGCGGTGTCCAGCAGCCGGTAGCCCGCGGCCAGGGCGTCGGCGACGGCCTGCTCGGTCTTCTCTGCGGGGATCTGGTACACACCGAAACCGAGGATCGGCATCTCGACGCCATTGTTCAGGGTGATGTGCTGCACGGTGTACTTCCTCATTCTTCGATCCGGGGCGACGCCGTCCGGCCAGGACCGGGAGACGCGGAGCGCCGATCCCAGCGTGACCCGCACACCGCCGGACCGCTCGGCGGTCCGCGAAGGCAGGACAGGCCGGCGGGCGCACAACGGCGACAGGCCGGCCTCGTCCTCTCCCGCTCTCGGGTGCCCGCCACGTCCCTGGCCTGCGCCGTGACGGCGGAGCGTCTGGCCCCGCGCCTGCTGTGTCAGGCCGCCGTAGCACGGCGGCGTGTGGGACGACCGCAGCGCAGCAGTCCCCCGTGAGGGCGGCACCATGAAGGCGGCGGTGGCGGGCTACGGGCACCAGCACTCCTCACCCGCTACAGCACCGACGGCCCGGGGCCCCGGGCCCTCCTGCGGCACGCTGAGCGCCTGCGCACCCTTTCCCCACCCCAGCCGCGTCCTGGAGCGGTTGCCACACCGACGGCCAGGTTGGCCGGTGCGCCAGGCGTAGTGCGCCGCGGACGGCGAGCCACCGCCTGCTCCGAATGCCGCCGTGAGTGTGCGTCACCACGGTCCGACGGCCAGGCTGGCCGGATGGACACCATTTTCGTACTGGAACTCGATATACCTGCCAATGTCCGGGTACTCCAGCCCGACCACACACCGGCGGATCCCGAACATCCGGTGCTCCGGGCCCACACCGCCCCCGCGGAGCCCTCGGGCATGTGCGGCCCCCTCACTCTGTGCGGCCTGGCCACCACCGACATGACCCTCGCCCCCCGCCGGCGCACCCATGACCGGCCACGCTGGCACGCCTGCAGCTCATGCCAGACCATCGCGGCGAGCACCGCCCCCGAGGTTGCCGGGCCGCCCGGCCTGGACGTCGCGGGCCACGGATGAGTTGACGGATCAGCAGATCGAGCCGTGAGAACGCAAGAAGGCCGCGTCCGCGGGGACGGGGCCGTGCCCCGGCGCGTGCCGGCTCGCTGGAGGGGTACTGCCGGCGCAGGAGGGCGGTGCACCGGGTTCTCCACTCGGTGCACCGCGGCCGGGCGGCGCCTGCCGACGTCCGCCGCCGGGAGGCTCCTTGCGCGCCGGCTCGGTCGCGAGAGGCGGGACCCGCGGCCCCATCCGCCCCGCCGGTGGTGACGAAGGATCAGGGCTGGAAGAGCACTTTGATCGCGCCGCCCCGCTTGCGCTGGGACATCTCGTGTGCGGCGGGCGCCTCGGTCAGCGGCATGCGGTGGGTGGTGAAGCCGTCCACGCCAAGGGGGTCGTCGTGGGTGAGCAGCGATAGCAGGTCGTTCGTCTACCGTCGGACGTTCGCCTGCTGTTTGTCGAACATGGTCAGCATGGGCACGCGGTCGGTCATCCCGCCGGACACGCCGGACAGCGAGATGGTGCTGCCTCGCCGGACGAGGTCCACCGCGAGGTGGAGGGCGTGCAGGCGGTCCAAGCCGACGGTGGCGACCTTGATCCCGTTCTGCGCGGCGGCCCCGCTGTGGTCCGTCCTGCTCGCTGATGCGCACCACCTGCCGCCCCACCACGTCGACGAACAGGAACGTCACGTAGCGGGCGCCGAACCGGTCCCGCAGGTAGTGCGCGACCATGTCCAGTGACGCTACCGGTGCCGCGTCCTCGGCCAGTAGCTCGGCCAGCCCGATCCGCTCATCCGCCACCCGTCATCTCCCACCGGCGCCGCAGGCCGCGTCAAGGCCGGGGCCCGGCCACTATCGTCGCGCGACTCGTGGCCGTTCGCGCGGCGGAACCCGCAGGGTACGCCCCTGCGGTGGCTCGGCCACGAGACGGGACCTCGTCTCCTCGGCGGGTGTCCCTGTCGAGTCGCTGCTTCTTCCCGGACTCCGCTCAGCCGCAGCCCAGGACTGCCAATATCGGTGCGGTCCCGGTCCGCTCGCATCGGCTGTGTGCGGTCAGGGTGGCGAGGTGGTTCCACACGTCGATGCAAGTCCTGCCAGGCCCGGGTGACTGCCGATGAAGCGGGGTCTCGGTGCCGGCAGTCCGGTGAGACACCGCCTGCTCCACAAGGCGTCACAGGCATCGGTTGGATCCAACCCGGGCTGTCCGGTCAGCCCGTGCCCGGAGGACTCGGGGTTCGTCACAGCTGTGCGGTGAGGGCGACCAGCAGGGCGGCGAGGCCGACGGCGAGCCAGGCGATGTAGTCGCCGAGCAGGCCGGAGTGAAGGCGGCGCAGGGGCAGGATAGTGGCCCGGTACAGGGCGCCGGTGCGACGTCGTGGGTCACGGCGGACGGCGGTGGCGGCGAAGGCGACGGCCAGGGCGGCGGAGAGCAGACCGAGGAGGACACCGGAGGGCGTCCAGCCCGCATCGGGGGCGGGGGAGGCGGCAGGTGCGGCCTGGCCGAGGGTGTCGGCGAGGTAGCCGGCGCGGTCGGTGAAGGCCGCGGCGGCCTCCGCCAGTGCCCGGCCGACGCCCGGGACGACGCCGACGGCGAGGCAGCCGGCGAGCAGGGTGGCGGAGACGACGAGCATGGGCGGCGGGGGCCGCCGGCCCGGTTCGCGGATCTCGGGTTCCTCGCCCTCGCCGGTGGTCGCGGCGACCTCCGGGTGTTCCTTGGGCGGCAGGCCGATCCCGCCGAAGACCCGCAGGCCCGCGCGCAGCACCGCGCCGCCGGTGAGGGCCGACACCAGGACGAACACGACGGGCAGCCAGCCGAGTTCGCGCCCGGCGGCCGCCTCGGCGACCGCCTTTCCCAGTCCGGTGCCGAACGGCGGCAGTCCGGCGAGGGCCAGCCCGCCGAGGACGAACAGCAGTCCGGGCAGGCGGAGTTCGCGGGCGCGGCCGTGCAGCCCGTGTTCGTCCACCGAGCCGTAGCGGTCGAGCAGGACGCCGGTGAGGCCGAACAGCGCGGCCTTGGCGCCCGCGTGGCCGGCCACGTACACGGCGGACCCGGCCAGGCCGGCCGGGGTGAGCAGGGCCGTGCCGACGAGGAAGAGGCCGACGTGTCCGACCGTCGAGAAGGCGAGCATCCGCTTCAGGTGGCGCTGCTGCCAGCACATGACGCCGCCGACCAGCGCCGTCAGCACCCCGGCGGCGAGCAGGGTGTCCCGGACGACGGCGTCCGGCAGCCCGCCCGCGCCGGCGAACACCACGCGGTGGATCCGGGCCACCCCGTAGACGCCGAGTTCCACCATGACCCCGGACAGCAGCATGCACACCGGGCTGGGTGCCACCGCGTGGGCGTCCGGCAGCCAGAAGTGGAACGGCGCCGTCGCGGCCTTCACCAGCGGGCCGGCGAGGACCAGCACGAACGCGACGACGACCAGCGTGTCCCGGCCGTGCCCGGCCGCTGCCCGTTCGTCCAGCGCGGCTCCGATCTGGGCCATGCCGAGTTCCCCGGTCCTGGCGTAGAGCAGGCCGATGCCGAGCAGGGAGAGGTAGGCGGCGGCCGAGTTGACGAGCCCGAAGGCGAGGGCACCTTGCAGCGGGCGCGGGTCCTCGATGCGGTAGCCGGTCAGGGCGTAGGCGACGGCGCCCATCAGCTCGAAGAAGACGAAGGCGTCGAAGAGGTCGCCGGTGAGCGCGAAGCCGCACATCCCGGCCTGGAAGAGCAGCAGGAGGGCGGGGAACATCCCGCCGTGCTCGCCCGACGGCTCGTCGAAGTACCGCCAGGCGTAGCAGAACACGGCGAGGACGAGCACCGCGGCGAGGAGCGCCAGGCCGCTGCCGAGACGGTCGGCGACCAGGACGATGCCGACGCCGTGGCCGTCGCGCGGCGTCCAGCCGCCGAGCCACGAAACCGCGCGACCGCCCGGGTCGGTGCGGGCCCAGAGCAGGGCGAGGCAGACGACGTCGGCGGCGGCGCAGGCGGTGGCGAGCGCGTCGCGGCCCGGGCGGGGCAGCCACCGCCCCGCGACGGCCACCAGCGGCGCGCCGAGCAGGGGGATGGCGACGGCCAGCGGCAGGAGGTCGGCGGTGTTCACCGGGGCGTCACCCGCGCAGTCCGGTCAGGTCCTCCGGGTCCACCGTGCCGTGCCGCTTGCGCAGTTGGATCACGAGGGAGAGGAGGAGCGCGGTGACGGTGGCGCCGACGACGATGTCGGTGAGTGCGAGCGCCTGGACCACCGGGTCGACGACCGGCGCGGTGGTCGGCAGGTCGGAGTAGACCGGCGCGGTGGCGTCGCGGCGGTAGCCGACGGCGAGCAGCAGCACGTACGTCGAGGACTGCGCGACGGCCAGGCAGCCGACGGCCTGCACGAGGTTGCGGCTGGTGACCAGGCCGTACAGCCCGGCGAGCAGGATCCACCCGGCCACCAGGTACGGGAAGACGGTCATCGGCTGTTCCTCCGGGGGGTGACCTCCACGGCCTGGTCCAGGAAGTGCGCCAGCAGCACCACGACGGCCGAGCCGACCTCCACGCCGACGGCGGCGTTGATGACGGCCACCAGGCCGCTGGAGGACAGCTCGTTGAAGGTGCCGAGCGGCAGGGTGTTGGCGAGGTAGCCGGCGCCCTGGGCGAGGCCGATGAGGCCGAGGGCGGCGTAGGAGCCGGCGGCGATCGCGTCCGTGACGTCCAGGGCGGCCAGCGGGCGGATCCGTTTCAGCACCAGGTAGTCGGCGGCGACGTAGGACAGGTGCAGGGCGGTGGTGAGCGCGACGCCGCCCTGGAAGCCGCCGCCGGGGCTCAACTGGCCGTGAGCGACGAGGTACCCGCCGGTCAGCACGGTGACGGGGAGCAGCGTGGCGCCGAACAGGCGGGTGGTGGGCAGGACCGGCTCGGCCGCCGCCCGGCGCTTGTGCTCGTCCCGGGCCAGGCGCAGCAGCATGCCGGCGCCGAGGACCGAGCCGAAGAGGATCGACTCCTCGCCGAGGGTGTCGAAGGCGCGCTGGTCGAAGTTGACGGAGGACACGATGTTGGCGGTCTGCCGGGCCAGGCCCGCGGCCACCGCCCGGTCACCGTATGGGTGTTGGGCGCCGCCGAAGCCGGGGAGCTGCTCGGCGGCGACGATCAGGGCGGCGGCGAGGACGGCGGCGGCGGTCAGGAAGAGCCGCAGGCGGGTGGTCCGGCTCACTCGCTGCGGTCCGGGCGCTCGTCGTCGGCGTGCTCCTCGCGGCTCACCTTGCGGACGGTCAGCAGGATCAACAGCGGGGTGATCGCGCTGCCGACGCCGAGTTGGGACAGCGCGACGTCGGGTGCCTGGAGGACGGTGAACAGCACGGCGAGGCTCACTCCGAGCAGGGCGAGGACGACGGCCTGCCGGACGGGGTCGCGGGTGAGCGCGGCGGCGGTCGCCGTGGTGGCCGTGAGGAGGAGGGCGATCACGATGAGGGTGTCGGTCACTGCCCGGCCTCCTGGCCTGATCGCTGCTCGGCGCGGACGGTGGTGCGGCCGATGGCCATGGTGGTGACCGTGCCTCCGGTGGCCAGCAGCAGGCCGATGACCAGGAGCTTCACCGCTGCGCGCCCCGGCCCGGTGTCGACGGCGAGCGCGAGCGCGACGAGCGGGGCGCCAAGGGCAGCCGCGGGGGAGAGCGCGTGCAGCCGCAGGTACGGGCCGGGCAGCACGACGAGGGCGAGGGCGGCGAGCAGCAGGGCGGCCGTGCCTGCGCACAGCAGGATCACGGCGACGGCGTGGCGGCTCATGCGCCCACCTCTCCCCGAGTCTTGACGGCTGGGAGGTACCCCCATCGCTCGGCAGGGGCATTCGCCCACGCGCACCCCTCGACGATTCGCTCGCTGCGCTCGCTCATCGGTGTTCCTTTCCGGCGAGGAAGCGGGTGAACACGAGCGTCCCGGCGGGGGAGAGCACCGCGAGGTCGAGGGCGAGGTCGGTGTACGAGGTTCGGCTGAAGCCCTGGGCAAGCAGGAGAAGGACGGCGGAGCCGATCGTGGCGGCCAGGTTGAGCCCGGCCAGGCGTTCGTGCGGCTCGCCGCGCAGCCCGACGAGCAGGCACGGGCCGAGCCCGCCGACGGCGAGGAAGACAGCCGCGAGCAGCCACGCGTTCACCGCTCACCGTCCGTCAAGGCTGCCTGAAGCGCTGAGCCCCTTCCGCCGAGCGCGTGCACGATGAGTGTGTCGCCCTCGGTTGAGACGACGTAAGCACCGGGCGTCGACGACAACAACGCGGCGGCCCAGGCCGGTCCGGTGCCCGGGGAGAGCCGGACGGTTCGGAAGCCGGCGTCCCGCCGGCGGGCGGGCGACACGGTGACGAGCGCCAGCCGGCCGGTGTCGGCGATCAGGGTCCACGGGAACGCCCAGAGCGCTTGCGCGAGCCGGGCCGGACCGCCGGGCGCTGCGCCGGAAGCGCGCCGGACGGCGAGGGCGCCGATCGCTCCGAGGAGCGCGACGCCGCCGCCGACCGCGACCTCAAGCGGTGTCACCGAGCTGATGAAAACGGTATTGAGGAGAAGCAACAAGCCCCACCAGAGCAGGAGTTCGAACGCCGAGCGCACCGCACCACCCCATGTGTCATCAGCCGGGCCGCGCCGGCACGGCGAGCGGCCCCAGGTGTACCGTCCGGTCGGCGGACCGGTCCCGCGCGCAACGCCGTCGCACGCGGGATCGGCTCGCCGGACCACCCGTTCGCCGCAGCGGGGGAACGGGTCCTGTGATGATCGGTCGGGTCCTCGGCCCCGGAGAGGTCCTCAGCCCCGGCCAGGTGGTGCGGACTCGTGGGCGGGCTCGGTGACTTCGTACTCCGGGCCGTCCTCGGGACCCTTCTCCTCCTCGTGCTCGGGCGGTGGCCCGCCCTCGCCGGTCATCCGCGACTCCGGTGTCTCGACCGGGGACGTCGGGCCCACCGGCGGGTGCTCCTTCCGGTCGCTCATCCTGCTCACCTCCTCGAACGCCGTCGGGGGGCCTGGCGGAACGTCAGGGCTGGAACAGCACCTTGACCACGCCGTTCTGCTTGTGCCGGAACGTCTCGTACGCGGCGGGGCCTCGGGCAGCGGAAGGTGGTTGGCAACTCCCTTCGCGGTGACCCTCCGGCGCCGGCGGCCGCGCGGAGCGGCCGCCGGGCCCTGGTTCAGTGCTTGCCCGCGTCCTTGATCTTCTCGGCGGCCTGCTTCAGGTCGCCCTTCGCCTGCTCGGCCCGGCCCTTGGTCTCCAACCGGCGGTCGCCCGTGGATCGTCCGGCGGCCTCCTTCACCTTTCCGCGGGCCTTCTCGGCCATGTTGCGCATCTTGTCCGAGGTAGCCATGCCGTGTGCTCCTTTCGCCGGAGGGGCGGGTCCGCCCCTCGCGGCGCCTGCCCGGGGAACGAGGTTCCATGCCCGTCCGCGGCGAATTCCCCGTCCGGAGGCTCGGCGTACGCGGGCAGGCCGGGGCGGGCCGACCGTCGGGCGCATCAGCCCTCGATCACCGCCTCCTGGAGAGCGCGCCGGCGGCGGCGCCGAGCAGCGCCGCACCGCCGGCCGCGAGCAGGCCGTGGTGCTGGGAGGCCCACAACTGCGCGCTGTGATCGCGGGCCTCGGCGTCGAAGCGCCCGTGCGCGCCGTGGTCGTCGTAGTCGTCGAGGGGCGCCCACAGGTTGTTCGGGTCCCGGGCGCGGCGCGGCCGGTCTTCCTGCTGGGCGTCGACGCCGTTGCGGGCGAGGTAGCGGTCGAGCAGGCCGGGGGCCACGGCGTTGGCGATCAAGGTGGCGGCGGTGCTGCCGCCCACCCAGTACTCCCGGCGCCCCGGGTGGTCGGCCGCGTACCGGACGGCGCGGGCGGCGACCTCGGGCTGGTGCACCGGCGGGACGGGACGGGCCCGGCCGCGCAGCCGGTTGAGCACCCAGTCGAACTGGGGCGTGTTGACGGCGGGCAGTTGCACCATCGTCACGCGCACCTTCGAACCGGCCGCGAGCAGTTCGCAGCGCAGCGCCTCGTGCCAGCCCTGGAGGGCGTGCTTGGCGCCGCTGTAGGCGGTCTGCAGCGGGATGCCCCGGTACGCGATGGCCGAGCCGACCTGCACGATCGTGCCGCGGTCGCGCGGAAGCATCCGGCGCAGGGCGGCGCGGGTGGCGTTGACGTACCCGAGGTAGGTGACCTCGGTGACCCGCCGGAACTCGTCCGCGCCGATCTCGGTGAACGGCGCGAAGACCGAGACGAAGGCGTCGTTGACCCACACGTCGATCGGCCCGAACGCGGCCTCGGCGCGCTCGGCGGCGGCCTCGCAGGCCTCCGGGTCGGCGACGTCCGCAGGGATCGTGCACACCGGGGAGCCGGCCGCGCGGGCCTCCTCCGCCGCGGCACGCAGCCCGGCCGCGCCCCGGGCGATCAGGACGAGGCGGTCGCCGCCGGTGGCGAAGGCCCGCACGCAGGCGCGGCCGACGCCGGCGGTGGCGCCGGTGATGACCACGGTGCGGGGACGGGAACGCGCGTTGGTAGTCGTCATGGCGGGCGTCTTGCCGCGCCGCCGCGCCCGAAACGTCAGGGCGGGGCCTGCGGGGGGCGGTCCCCGTCGGGAGATCCGGGCGAAGGCGGCGGGCACCGCCCGTTGTGCCGTCGCAGGTGCTGGACCGGCAGGAGGAACCAGCAGAACGCGAACCAGAGCATGACGGCCCCGGCGATCCAGCCGGAGACGGCGGATCCGGTCGCCACGCGCAGCAGGAGCAGCAGGGCGGAGCCGATGGTGAGAGCGAGCAGGACCAGTCCCGCCGCCACCAACCGTGCCGCCGCGTCGACCAGTTGGGGCTTGAGGCGGCGTCCGGCGAAGATCCGGTGGTACGCGACCGGCGCGGTGAGCGCACCCGTGGCGAGGGCGCCGAAGACGACGGTGACCACGTACAGCCCCCGCTCGAAACCGCCGAGCTCCGCGAACCGGGGCATGAAGACCACGCTCAGGAGGAAGCCGAACAGCACCTGGGAACCGGTCTGGGCGACCCGTACCTCCTGGAGCAGGTCGGTCCAGCGCCGGTCGGCCCGCTCGTCGGCGGACTCCCGCCGTCCGGTCCGCGGCGCGTGGACGCGTCCGTTCCGGTTGGTGCCGAATGCCGCCATGGGATCGCCTCTGGGTCCGTCCCGCCCTCAGCCGGTTCTCGTTCGTTCGCGCGTGTAGCCGCACGGAGGAGGGGCAAACGCGGGTCATGGACGACCAACAGGCGGTCCGCCCGTCCGCGCCCGACGCGGTGCCCCAGGTGCCGGTCGTTCGCGCGGCGACGCGTTCCGCGCGCGATGATGGTCGGGACGGCGCGACGCCGTCCCGACCGCATCGGGAGCGCACCATGCCACGGCCAGCCGAGGGTCCTGTCGGAGGTCCTGCCGTCGGTGGGAACGCGGACGGACCCGGGCCCAGCGGCCTGCGGGTCGAGGTGGACCGCGTCGGACCGGTGCGGATCGTGACCCTGGCCGGCGAACTGGACCACGACACGGCCGACGGGCTGCGCACCGTGCTCGGCGCCCCCCTCGACGACGGCGTGCAACGTCTCGTGGTGGACCTCGCGGACCTGCGCTTCTGTGATTCGACAGGGCTCAACATCCTCCTCCGGGCCCGCCTCGACGCCGAGGCGACCGGACCGGGGGTGGAACTGGCCGGCCCCAACGCCGCCGTGGCGAGGCTGTTCGCGATCACCGGGGCCGACGGCGTGTTCGTGATCCACTCCGATCTCGGTGCGGCGCTGGACCCGCAGGGTGCGGCGCCGGACGACCGGGGCGCGGACCCCGTGTCGGGGCCGGAGTGAGGAGGCCCGGATGACCGCACCAGGGGCCCACCCCCCGCGCAGCCGGGAGGAGCGGAGCAGGCGGCTCACGTTCGGCGGCAGCGAGGGTGCGGTCCAGCGCAGCCGCGAGTTCAGCCGCGCGGCCATGCTGTCCTGGCACTGGCTGCCCGCCGTCGACGACGAGCAGCAGGCCGTCACGGAGGACGTCCTGCTGATGGTCTCGGAACTGGTCACCAACGCGTGCTTGCACGCTCCAGGGGGCCCGAGCGAGCTGCGGCTCAGCTGGGACGGCAGGCGCCTGCGGGTCGAGGTCGCGGACCAGAGCCCGGTACCGCCGCGGCTGCGCCCGTTCCAGGACCCGGCGCAGCCGGGCGGTCACGGCCTGCGCGTGGTCGACCGACTCGCCCTGGCCTGGGGGTGCGCGCCGGAGGGGGACGGGAAGCGGGTGTGGCTGGAGGTCGCGTCCCCGGTCGACCACCACGTCCGGCGCCACTGACCCGGGCGTTCACCGCTGCCCGGGGTGGGGCTCCGGCGGCGGTGCCGGGTCCGGGTCCGGGAAGGGCACGGGCTTCGGGAACGGCGGGATCGGCGGCGGCACCGGATCGGGGCCCTCGCCGGGCCGGGGAGCGGGGTTGGGGTGGGGGATCGGCACTGTGTCCGGATCCGGGGGCGTCGGGATGGTCATCGTGGCACCTCCGTGGGGTGCGGACGGGACTCGACTCGCATGGCGGGCCGTCGTTGCCCGATGGCGTGTACCCGGTGAAATCGTAATAAATCAGTCGAAACATGAATTGGATGTCGTATGTCGGGGTAGGACGTCTGTTGCAGCGGCCGCGCCCATGCCGGCCGCGCCGGCACCCACCGGGTGCCACCGGGACCTTCGCTTGAAGAAGCCGGGCACAGGTCCTGGGGGAAGAAGCCCGTCGCGAGCGAATCCTCGTCCGCAATGCGGGGCGTTCACCCCGATGCCCAGGAGAAGCAAGTGTCCATCCCCCTCGAAACACCGCACCATGCTGACCAGGCGACCGCCAGGAGCCCGTCGGACCCACTGCCGCCCCAGTACACCGAGATGGAACTGCGGGCGATGGGCAAGTCCGAGGCCCGTGAGCTCAGCGACGCGCTGTTCGAGCGCCTGGCCGGTCTCGCCCGCGAGACGCACGCCTACAGCTACGTCCGCGGCACGATCATCGAGCTGAACATGCCATTGGTCCGCTTCATCGCGGCCCGCTTCCGCCACCGCGCGGAGGACATGGACGACATCCTCCAGGTCGGCACGATCGGCCTGATCAAGGCCGTCGACGGCTACGACCCGCACCGCGGCGTCGAGTTCGTCACCTACGCCATCCCCACCATCGCCGGCGAGATCAAGCGGTTCTTCCGCGACACCTCGTGGCCCGTGCGCGTGCCGCGCAGCATGCAGGAGCTGTACCTGAGCGTCGCCCGCGGCTCCGACCGGCTGGAGCAGGAACTCGGCCGCCTCCCGCACCCCGACGAGATCGCGAAGGACCTCGACCTCACCCTTGAGGAGGCCACCGAGGGCCTGATGGCCGGCCGGGTCTACCGCCCCAACTCCCTTGACGCGCTGCGCGATCAGGACACCGACGAGAGCGGCAGCGCACTGCTCGACCGCCTCGGCAGCTGTGACCCGGGCATCGAACTCGCCGACTTCCGCACCGCCGTGCGCCCCCTGCTGGCCGAACTCCCCGAGCGCGACCAGACCGTGCTCAAGCTCCGGTTCTGGGAGGGCCGAACCCAGTCCGAGATCGCCGACCGGATCGGCGTCTCCCAGATGCACGTCTCCCGCCTGCTCAGCTCCATCCTGGCCCGCCTGCGCCAACAGCTGGAGGACCGCGACGCCCCCGGCTGGTCGGACGAGCCGCTGGGCGACCCGCCGCACTGATCCACCGTCAAGCCGGCCGCAGTTCGAGCACGCAGCACTTCGGCCCGCCGCCACCTTTGAGCCCGCCGCCACCTTTGAGGAGTTCGGGCATCCGGACCGGTACGGGAACGTACCCCTCGGCGGGCACAGCAGGTAGCGGCGGTGCCGTGCCGCGCGCGCTGGTCGCGTCCTCTCCGTGTCCGATTCCATGCGCCGCGTGTGCCCGCGCCGGCGGGCGGAAAACCGGCCGTTTGCCCGGGAGCGCCCGGGGCACGCGTCCGGACAGGTGCAGGCACCGGATCGGAAGAAGGCCGGCCGATGGTCATCAGAACGACGGCTCGTGCCGCGTCGCCGAGGCCTGGCGGAGGCGAGACGCGAAGCCGGTGGCGGGCCCTGCGGGCGCTGGCGAAGGACGTATGGGAAGAGGGTTGCGGGATAGAGATCCTCCAGCGCTCGATGGCGTTCGCGGCGCTGTTCTTCGTCACGCTCGTGCCGCTGCTGATCGTCATCGCGGCAGCCTTCCCCGAGCGCGGCGCCGGCATCGCGCAGTGGATCATCGACGCTCTCGGGGTGCGCGGCCGCGGCTCGGCCGCCGTCCACCAGCTGTTCGCCTCACGCGGCCAGGTCCTCAGCACCACCACGGGCTTCGGCCTGGCCGCGCTGGCGGTCTTCGGCGTCTCCCTGATGGGGTCCGTGCAGGGTGTCTACCAGCGGATCTGGCGGGTGGACGCCGGCTCGTGGCACGTGGTCTGGCGCCAGACCCTCGGTCTGGCCGCACTCGTCGGCTACATCGTGCTGGCCGCGTGGAGCGGTTCCCCGTGGCACGATTCGGGTGCGCAGCCGACCTTCCGGATCGGCATCACGATCATCGGCGGTCTGCTGCTCTTCTGGTGGCTCCAGCACTTGCTGCTCGCCGGGCACGTCCCGGCACGCGACCTGTTCCCGGGCGCGGTCGCGACCGTCCTCGCGCTGGCGGGTCTCCACCTCTTCTCCCGCCTGGTGTTCGCGCCGCTGCTGGTGTCCAACGCGGTGTCCTACGGGACGGTGGGAACGGTCCTGATCGTCGTGTCCTGGCTGATCGGCGTCGGCTACACCGTGTACGGGGGTGCCCTGGTGGGCCACGTCCTCGTCCGCGCTCGCAGGGGCCGCGAGAACGCGAGCCCGGAGAGCCGCGGACCGTGAGACCGAAGGTACGTGCAGGGGGAACGGCCGAAGGATTCACGAAGCCGGAGCGCAACGCGTGCGTGGTACGCCGCGGAGTGCGCGAAAGGCCCACCCCCGGGTGTGGACCGGGCCCGGGTGCCTGACGCTCGAACCATGGGATCGATCGTCGTCCTGTTCGAGCTGGAACCCGACGAAGCACTGGGACCGGAGGGCGTGGGACCGGCAGTGCTCGCGGTGCACGCCGCGGGCGCCGACCCCGACGTGCCCGAGGACCCGCTCCCGCGAACCCTGTGCGGCCTGGACACCGGCCCGATGGAGCACACGCACTACCGCCCCCTCCACCCTGGCGATCCCTGGTACCCGCCGAGCGCGGCCGACCGGCGCTGCCACGCCTGCGAGGCGGCCCTACGGGCCTCGTGAAGCGATCCGGGCGTGTGGGTGCGGCGCTTGGTGTTTCCCCGGCCGGCTGAGCAGCGGGACGCATGCCGCACCTGAACAGCCCGGGCGGCTGGTCGGGTCGCACGGGCCGGTTTCCTTCTCGGGCCTCGTCCCGGGGGCGGGCCCGCGCTGCATGTGCCCCCGTGGGCGGAAGGCAACGACGGCCGGCAGGAACGGAGCCGCCTCCCGGGAATCGGCTCTGCCCGTGCGCGTGAGGACGTTTCCGGACTGCCGCAGCGGATAGCCGCGCTGCGCGGGGGGTCGTCAGCGTGGAGGAGGAGCACCGTGTCCCCGAAGGTTTCCGACTACATCCTGGAACGGCTGCGCGACTGGGACGTCGAGTACGTCTTCGGCTACCCGGGCGACGGCATCAACGGGCTGCTCGCGGCCTGGGGCCGGGCCGAGAACAGGCCGGTGTTCGTCCAGGCCCGGCACGAGGAGATGGCCGCGTTCGAGGCGGTCGGCTACGCGAAGTTCTCCGGCCGCACCGCCGTGTGCGCGGCGACCTCGGGCCCGGGTGCGATCCACCTGCTCAACGGGCTGTACGACGCCAAGCTCGACCACGTGCCGGTGGTCGCGATCGTCGGGCAGACGGACCGCAGCGCGATGGGCGGCTCCTACCAGCAGGAGGTCGACCTGCTGAGCCTCTACAAGGACGTCGCCGCCGAGTACTGCCAGATGGTGACCGTCCCCGAGCAACTGCCCAACGTGCTCGACCGGGCGATGCGCACCGCCGCCGCCCGGCGCACCGTGACCGCCGTCATCGTGCCCGCCGACGTCCAGGAGCTGGACTACAGCCCGCCGGAGCACGCCTTCAAGATGGTGCCCTCCAGCCTCGGCACCCCGCATTGGACGGTCCTGCCCCACGAGGACGACCTGCAGCGCGCGGCCGACGTGCTCAACTCTGGCCGCAGGGTCGCGATGCTCGTCGGCCAGGGCGCCCGGGGCGCCCGGCGCCAGGTCCAGGAGGTGGCCGAACTCCTCGGCGCGGGCGTCGCCAAGGCGCTGCTCGGCAAGGACGCGCTGCCCGACGTCCTGCCGTACGTCACCGGGTCGATCGGCCTGCTCGGCACCCGCCCGTCCTACGAGCTGATGCGCGACTGCGACACCCTGCTGACCGTCGGCTCCAGCTTCCCGTACACGCAGTTCCTGCCCGGGTTCGGCAAGGCCAGGGCCGTCCAGATCGACCTCGACCCGTTCATGGTCGGCCTGCGCTACCCCTACGAGGTCAACCTCGTCGGCGACGCCGCCCGCACCCTCGACGCGCTGCTGCCGCTCCTGATCCGCAAGGAGGACCGCACGTGGCAGCGCACCGTGTGCGACAACACCGAGCGCTGGTGGGAGGTGATGGAGCGGCGCGCCGGAGTCGAGGCGGACCCGATCAACCCCGAGTACGCGATCCACACCCTCGACCACCTGTTGCCCGACGACGCCATGGTCGCAGCCGATTCCGGCTCCGCCGCCAACTGGTACGCCCGTCACCTGCGTTTCCGCGGCACCATGCGCGGCTCGCTGTCCGGCACCCTCGCCACCATGGGCCCGGGCGTGCCGTACGCGATCGGCGCCAAGTTCGCCCACCCGGACCGACCGGCGATCGCGATCGTCGGCGACGGCGCGATGCAGATGAACGGCCTCGCCGAGCTGATCACCGTCTCGAAGTACTGGCAGCAGTGGGAGGACCCGCGCCTCGTCGTGGCGGTGCTCAACAACCGCGACCTCAACCAGGTCACCTGGGAGATGCGGGCCATGCAGGGAGCGCCGAGCTTCCTGCCCTCGCAGGAGCTCCCCGACGTCGACTACGCGGGCTTCGCCCGCACCCTCGGCCTCGCCGCCGAGCGGGCGATCGCACCGGACGACGTCCCGGGCGGCTGGCAGCACGCCCTCGCCGCGGACCGCCCGTTCGTCCTGGAGCTGCGCACCGACCCGGCCGTCCCGCCGATCCCGCCGCACGCGACGTGGGACCAGATCCAGGCCGCGGCCGAGTCCGTGCTGCGCGGCGACAACGACCGCGCCGGGATGGTCCGTCAGGGGTTCAAGGCCAAGCTGCAGGAGCTCCTGCCGTCGTTCGGAGGCCGGCATGGGCGCCATTGACGTCGTGCTGCGCAACGTCCGGACCGGCCGCTTCCAGCGTTCGCTCGCCCTGGTCACCGCCGCCGGGTCGGTGATCACGGCCGCCGAGATTTACCTGGAGCACGATCGGGCCGGCTTCGGCAACCGCGTCATGTGGTGGCCGGTGTGGCTCGGGCCGGTCGGCGCGGTGGCCGGGGTGGCCGGCGCGGTCAGTCCGCGGGCGGCGCACACCATGCTGCCCGTCGCCTCCGCCGCGATCACCGCCAACGGCATCCAGGGCACGTACCTGCACGTCCGGGGCATCGCCGAGAAGCCCGGCGGCTGGGCGATGGCCCGCTACAACGTCGAGATGGGGCCGCCGCTGTTCGCGCCGCTGCTGATGAGCATGGTCGGAGGGATGGGACTGGTCGCCGCGGTACTGCGCAGGGAGTCACGTGATGCCTGAGGCACCCGAGGACCGCACCCCCTCCTACGAGGGCCGCTTCCCCGGATTCGACGTGCTCGGCCAGGCCGCGCACTGGGACCACGAGACGTCGGCCGTCGTGTACTCCCGGATCGGCCCCCAGCCGCCGCTGCGCTTCTTCACGCCCGCGGAGGAGGCCACCGGCCGCGCCCTGCTGGACCTCCTGCTCGACCACCCGCCCGTGCCGCTCCTGCCGATGATCGACGCCCGGCTCGCCGAACTGGAGACCGACGGCTGGCGCTACGCAGACATGCCGCGCGACGACACGGCCTGGCGGCACACCCTGCGCGCCCTGGACGAGGACGCGGACGGCCCGTTCGCGGCGCTCACCGAGGTCCAGCAGCGCGCCCTCGTCGGACGGGTGCAGGAGCTGGACGGGGAGCGCTGGCACGGCCTGCCCGCCCGCCATGTGTGGAGCCTGTGGACCCGCTACGCCTGCACCGCCTACTACGCCCACCCCACCGCGTGGAACGAGATCGGCTTCGGCGGCCCCGCCCACCCGCGCGGCTACCTGCGCCTCGGCGAGGGCCTGCGCGAGCCCTGGGAGGTCCCCGACGCCCGCAACCGCCCGCCCCGGCCGCCCGACCGCCGGCCGGTCCGACCGGTGCCGCCCGCCACCGACCCCGGCCGGCACTCCCGGCTGCGCGCCGTCGCCGAGACCGTGCGCGCCAACGCCGCGGCCGAGCGCGAGGTCCGCCGCACCAACGCCTCCGCCTGGCTGCTGCCGCGCGACGGGCACGGCTTCGACCACCAACTGCTGCGCGACATGCGGAGCTTCGAGGACTCCGACGAGGTCGACCTGCTGATCGTCGGCTGCGGCGCCGGCGGCGCCACCCTCGCCCAGCGGATGGCCCGCCGCGGCTGGAGCGTCGTCGTCCTGGAGGCCGGCCCGTTCTGGGACCCGCGCGCCGACTGGGTCAGCGACGAGGCGGGCTCCCACCACCTCTACTGGACCGAGCCGCGCGTCATCTCCGGCACCGACCCCGTCCCGCTCGGATCCAACAACTCCGGCCGGGGCGTGGGCGGTTCGATGGTCCACTTCGCCGGCTACGCACCGCGCTTCCACCCGTCCGACTTCCGCACCCACTCGCTCGACGGCGTCGGCGCCGACTGGCCGATCGACTACGCCGACCTGCGTGACTCCTACCGCCGGCTGGAGTACGAACTTCCCGTGGCGGGCCAATATTGGCCCTGGGGTGAGCCGCATCCCTACCCGCATCCGCCCCACCCCGTCGGCGGCAACGGCGAGGTCTTCCTGCGCGGCGCCGCCGCCCTCGGCGTCCAGGCCCGCGTCGGCCCCGTCGCCATCACCAACGGCCGCTTCGGGCGCCGCCCGCACTGCATCTACCGGGGCTTCTGCCTCCAGGGCTGCAAGGTCAACGCCAAGGCCTCCCCGCTGATCACCCACGTCCCCGACGCCCTCGCGAACGGCGCCGAGATCCGCGCCGACTGCATGGCCGCCGTCGTCGAACTCGACCACGACGGACTCGCCCGCGGCGTCCGGTACTTCCACCACGGCCGCGAACACCTCCAGCGGGCCCGTACGGTGGCCGTCGCCGGCTACGCCATCGAAACCCCGCGCTTGCTGCTCAACTCCGCCTGCGGGCGATTCCCCGAAGGCCTGTGCAACGACCACGACCTCGTCGGACGGTACGTCATGGTGCAGGGCGCGCCGCAGACCTCCGGGCGCTTCGACGAGGAGATCCGAGCCTACAAGGCCCCGCCGCCGGAGGTCTCCACCGAGCAGTACTACGAGACCGGCACCGACCGGCCCTACAAGCGCGGCTTCACCATCCAGAACATCTCGCCGCTGCCCATCACCTGGGCCGAACACGTCGTCGCCCAGGGCCACTGGGGCGCCGACCTGCGCACCTACCTCTCCGACTACGTCCACTGGGCCACCCTCGGAGCCATGGCCGAACTCCTGCCCCAGCCCGACAACCGGGTCACCCTCGCACCCGACACCGACCGGCACGGCCTGCCCGTCGCCGAATTCGCCTTCTCCCAGTGCGACAACGACCGGATGCTGATCCGCGCCGCCCGCACCGTCATGGAGGACATCCTGCGCGCCGCCGGCGCGAGCGAGGTCATCACCATCGACCGCTACGCCCACCTGGTCGGCGGCTGCCGCATGGCCGCCGACCACTGGAGCGGCGTCGTCGACCACCGGCTGCGCACCTTCGCCGTGCCCAACCTGCTCATCACCGACGGCAGCGTGCTCCCCACCCAGGGCAGCGCCAACCCGGCGCTCACCATCATGGCCCTGGTCGACCGCGCGGCCGGCCTGCTCGCCGCGGGGGAACGCAGCGGACTGCGAACACCGGGATGAACGAGATCCAGCGGATCGGCACCCGCGTCTACACCGTCCCCACCGACGCGCCGGAGGCGGACGGCACGATCGCCTGGGACCACACCACGCTCGTCCTGGCGGAGGCCGTCAGCGGCCCGCACACCGGCCTCGGCTGGACGTACGGCGCCCCCGCCACGGCGGTCGTCATCCGTGACGAACTCGCGCCGCTGCTGACCGGCCGCGACCCGCACGACACCGCCGGCGCGCAGGAGGCCATGAGCCGGGCGGTGCGGAACATGGGCCGTCCGGGGCTGATCGCCGGCGCGATCTCGGCCGTCGACCTCGCCCTGTGGGACCTGCGGGGCCACCTGCTCGGCCTGCCCCTCGCCCGGCTCCTCGGCGGCGCCGCCCGGCCCGTCCGGGTGTACGGCAGCGGCGGGTTCACCACGTACTCCGCCGCGCAGCAGGAGCGACAACTACGGGGCTGGACCGAGGACCAGGGCATCCCCCGCGTCAAGATCAAGATCGGCGAGTCGTGGGGCACCCGCGAACGGCGCGACCTCGAACGCGTCCGCGCCGCCCGCGCCACCGTCGGCGACCGCACCGAGCTCTACACCGACGCCAACGGCGGCTACCGGCGCAAACAGGCCGTCCGGATCGGCGACGCCCTGGCCGACGAAAGCGTCACCTGGTTCGAGGAACCCGTCTCCTCCGACGACCTCACCGGACTCCGTGCCGTCCGCGATGCCGTCACCCCCGACGTCACCGCCGGCGAATACGGCTACGACCTGCCCTACTTCGCCCGCATGGTCCCGGCCGTCGACTGCCTCCAGGCCGACGCCACCCGCTGCGGCGGCCTCACCGCCTGGCTGCGCGCCGCCGCCCTCGCCGAAGCACACGGCCTCGACATCTCCGCCCACTGCGCCCCGCACCTGCACGCCCACGCCGCCGCGGCCGTCCCCAACTGCCGCCACCTGGAATGGTTCCACGACCACGTCCGGATCGAGCGACTGCTCTTCGACGGCACCCTCGACCCCACCGGCGGCACCGTCACCCCCGGCGCGGACGGCGCCCCCGGCCACGGGCTGCGCCTCGCGCCCACCCGGACCGCCGAGTACCGGACCGCATGAGCCCCGAGCGAAAGGGGCCCGACGCCATGACACACCATCCGAAGAGAAGCCGGACCGGCACCGTCGAACAGGTCCGGGGCTTCAGCGTGCAGGCCGAACCCTGGGCCGAGGGCACGGTGCTCGCGCTGCACGGCGAACTCGACCTCGACACCGTGACCGACCTGCACGCTGCCCTGGACGCGGCGCTCGCCACGCCGGGCAGCGTGATCGTGATCGACTGCGCCGGACTGGAGTTCTGCGACTCCACCGGACTCAACGCCATCCTCCGCGCCCGGGCCGACGCGGCGGCCGACGACAGCCGGATCGACCTGGCCCGCCCCGGACCGCTGCTCCTGCGGCTGCTCGAACTCACCGGCGCCGCCGAAGCCTTCCGCATCCGCGCGACCGTGCCCGGCTGACCGAAAGGAAGAACGATGAAGACGGCAGCGGCACTCTTCGACGTCGACGGCACCCTGCTCGACACCGCCTACCTGCACGCCCTGAGCTGGTGGGAGGCCCTGCGCCAGTACGACCGGACGGTCCCCGCGGCCCGCGTCCATCGTGCGGTCGGCATGGGCGCCGACCAACTGCTCGACCACCTCCTCGGCGAACACCGCGACCACGGGGACGACCAGGCCATCACGGCCGCCCACGACGCCCTCTACGCCAGCCACTGGCCCGTCATCGCACCGCTGCCCGGTGCCCCGGAGCTTCTGCGCGCCTGCGCCGCCCGGGGCTGGCGCATCGTCCTCGCCAGCTCCGCCTCCGAACGCGAACTCGCCGTGCTGCGCCGCGCCCTGGGCGCCGACGACGTGATCGCGGCGGCCACATCCGCCGACGACGTCGCCGCGACCAAGCCCGCGCCGGACCTCGTCCACGCGGCGCTGGACCGCGCGGGCGCCGACCCCGCGGATGCGGTGTTCGTCGGCGACACGGTGTGGGACGTCGTCGCCGCGGCCCGTGCCAGGGTGCCGTGCGTCGCCGTGGAGAGCGGCGGCTTCGCCGCGCAGGAGCTCCTCGGCTGCGGCGCTGCCGAGGTCCACCGCGACACCGCCGAACTGCTCGCCGAGCTGGACGGCAGCCTCCTCGCCCGGGTGCCGGAAGAACGATCGCCGGGAGCCGCCGGGCCCCGCGCGGCGTGAACACGTGCGGACGGGGTACCCGCCGGGGCACGTTCGGGCCGGACGGCCCGGCCGGGAGGAACGCGACCGCCCGGGGAGGTCCAGTGCCCTGGCCGACGGCAGCCCCCCGGCGGGCGAGGAGGACCTCCCGTGATCCGGGTCGCCGCCGTCGGGGACATCCACCTCGGCCCGGACAGCCGCGGCCTGCTGCGCCCGGCCTTCGCCACGCTGAGGGAGCGGGCCGATCTGCTCCTGTTGGCAGGGGACTTGACCCGGCACGGGAGGCCCGAGGAGGCCACGGTGGTGGGGGAGGAGGTGGCCGGCCTGGCGGTCCCGGTGATCGCGGTCCTCGGCAACCACGACTACGACGCCGGCGGCCCCGGGGAAGTCACCCGGATCCTGGCCGCCCACGGCGTCCGGGTGCTGGAGCGCGAGGCGACCGTCGTCCG
>NZ_JBHVPD010000127.1:741-25582 GCF_042887525.1 Kitasatospora sp. NPDC057936 | reverse complement strand
CGCCTGCTCCTCGGCGGTGCCGGCGTGCCGGGCGGCCGCCGGGGCGCCGGCCGGGGTGGCGGCGGCGCCGCGGCCGCCCTGGACGGTCTTGCCGCCCGGGGCCCCGGCGGAGCGCTGCACGGGCGGCTGCGCGGGCGCCGGGACGGTGGCGGCCGACTGGTCCTGCGGGGACGGCCGGCGTCCCGTCTCGCCGGTGCCCCGGGCGTCCTGGGCGTCCTGCGTGCCCTCGGCGCCCTCGGCGCCGTCCGTGCCGTTGCCGGTCCGCGCGGTCTCCGGTCTGGATGCCTCGGCGGCCGGACGCGGCGCGAGGGACGGCGACAGCGCCATCCCGCCGGTGGTCCGGAACAGCTCGTCGGCACCCGGGAGACTCACTCGGCGGGGCGGCACCGGTCGAGCACCTCCCTGGCGAGCTGGCGGTAGGCGGCGGCACCGACCGAGTTGGTCGCGTACGTGGTGATCGGCTCGCCGGCGACGGTGGTCTCCGGGAAGCGCACGGTCCGCCCGATGACGGTGTGGAAGACGTGCTCGCCGAACGCCTCGACGACGCGCGCGAGCACCTCGCGGCTGTGCACGGTGCGCGAGTCGTACATGGTGGCGAGGATGCCGTCCAGGCGCAGCTCGGGGTTGAGCCGCTCGCAGACCTTCTCGATGGTCTCGGTGAGCAGCGCGACGCCGCGCAGGGCGAAGAACTCGCACTCCAGCGGGACGATGACGCTGTGAGCGGCTGTCAGCGCATTGACCGTCAGCAGGCCCAGCGAGGGCTGGCAGTCGATGATGACGTAGTCGTAGTCCGGCAGCAGGGGCTTCAGGGCGCGCGCCAGCGCGGACTCCCGGGCGACCTCGCTGACCAGCTGGACCTCGGCGGCGGAGAGGTCGATGTTGGACGGCAGCAGGTCCATGCCCGGCACGGCCGTCTTGAGCAGGACCTCATCGGCCGTCAGGCCGCGCTCCATGAGGAGGTTGTAGACCGTGACGTCGAGTTCCATCGGGTTGACGCCGAGTCCGACCGAGAGCGCGCCCTGCGGGTCGAAGTCGACGAGCAGCACCCGGCGGCCGTACTCGGCCAGCGCGGCGCCCAGGTTGATGGTCGACGTGGTCTTGCCGACGCCGCCCTTCTGGTTGCACATCGCGATGATCTGCGCGGGGCCGTGCTCGGCCACCGGCGCGGGGATCGGGAAGTAGGGCAGCGGGCGGCCGGTGGGGCCGACCCGCTCGCGGCGCTGGCGCGCGGCGTCGGGGGCCAGCGTGGCGGCGTACTCCGGGTCCGGCTCGTACTCGGCGTCCGGGTCGTCGTAGGCGCCGTAGGCGAACTCGCCGTAGGCCAGGCCGTAGGCCGCCAAGTCGGCGTCGTGATCGGTCACCGTGGTCACCTGCGCTGTGTTCTGGCGTGCTTCGAAGGTACGGAGTGCGACCGAGCCGACCTCGGCCGAGCCCACGGAGGGCTGCCGGGCCCCGGGCTCCTCACTCGGCTGGCCGGCGGTGCGTTCCGCCAGTCCTGGCTGACCACCCCCGGGAGCAAATGTCGACTCATTCACAAGTCGTCTTACCTCCTTGGGCATCCAGGACTCTATGTCGATTCGTCAGCGTGGCAGCAGCCGACGGTTTGCGACTCTAGGCCGTTCAAGGCGTTCGCAGCAACACAATCCACGGTAGTGGGCCTCATGTGTCGACTATCGGGCGGGCCGCTGTCAAGGGATGAGTGGCCTGTTGACCCTAACGTTTCTGCGCCGGGGTGCGGTGGGGTGACACGACCGACGAAAATTGACGACAGAGCGACCCGCCCGCGCCACCGGCCGTTCACGCGCACGGCGAAGCCCCCGACCCGAGGGGAGAGGGTCGGGGGCGAACGACCGCCGTGCGGTCAGGGTGTTCAGGCGAGCACGCTCTCCAGGGACACCGACTCCAGGCCGAAGGCCTCGGCGACGGCCGGGAAGGTGATCTGGCCCTCGTGCACGTTCAGGCCCTTGGCGAGCGCCGGGTCACGGCGCAGCGCCTCCTTCCACCCGCGGTTGGCCAGCTCGACGACGTACGGAAGCGTCGCGTTGGTCAGCGCGTAGGTGGAGGTGTTCGGGACGGCGCCCGGCATGTTGGCCACGCAGTAGAAGACCGAGTCGTGGACCTGGAAGGTCGGCTCGGCGTGCGTGGTGGGACGCGAGTCCTCGAAGCAGCCGCCCTGGTCGATGGCGATGTCGACGAGCACGGAGCCCGGCTTCATGCGGGAGACCAGCTCGTTGGTGACGAGCTTCGGGGCCTTGGCGCCCGGGATCAGCACGGCGCCGATGACCAGGTCGGCCTCGATGACGGCCTTCTCCAGCTCGAAGGTGTTGGAGACGATGGCCTTGATCTTCGTGCCGAAGATGCGGTCGGCCTCGCGCAGCTTGTTGATGTCGCGGTCGAGCAGGGTCACCTCGTAGCCCATGCCGATGGCGATGGTGGCCGCGTGCCAGCCGGAGACGCCACCGCCGATGACGACGGCCTTGGCCGGGTGGGTGCCGGGCACGCCACCGGGCAGCACGCCGCGGCCGCCGGCCGGGCGCATCAGGTGGTAGGAGCCGACCTGCGGGGCCAGCCGGCCCGCGACCTCGGACATCGGGGCGAGCAGCGGCAGGGCGCCGTTGCCGAGCTGCACGGTCTCGTACGCGATCGCGGTGGTGCCGGACGCGACGAGCGCGTCGGTGCCGGCGCGGTCGGCCGCCAGGTGCAGGTACGTGAAGAGGGTCTGGCCCTTGCGGAGGCGGTGGTACTCCGAGGCGATGGGCTCCTTGACCTTCAGCAGCAGGTCGGCGGTGGCCCACACCTCGTCGGCGGTGGGGAGGATGGTGGCGCCGGCGGCCACGTACTCCTCGTTGGGGATCGAGGAGCCGACACCGGCGTTGTCCTCGATGTAGACCTCGTGTCCGTTGCGGACCAGCTCATGCACGCCGGCGGGCGTGATGGCCACGCGGTACTCGTGGTTCTTGACCTCGCGGGGGATGCCGACCTTCACGGCTAAACACGTCCTCTTGCCATGGGGGTCCCTACCGGAGAAGACCGGCGGGCGCCGCGCACAGGGGGAAGCCTCCGGGGGCAGCCCGGGGCATGGATCGCTGCGCGACTGAGTTCGAGTGTAATGAAGCCCAGTCGGCGTGTCAGCCTTCCAAAGTGACTAATTTTGCCGGACACATTGGCAGGTTCGTAGGCTTCCACCGCGATCTTCCCATCAAAGATGCCCGAACCGGACATCTAAGACAATACCCCTGAACCGCCCCTCACCACCCGGCGTAGAGGCGTTCGCGCAGGTCCGCCAGGCTGGCCCCGACGGCCTCCTGGCCCCGTGCGTCGCCGAGCCTGCGCAGCACCGCCAGGGCGGCGCGGTACTCGCGCTCGGCCTCCTCGAAACGGCGCTGGGCGGTGTGCGCCTCGGCCACCCGGGCGAGCAGCCGGGCCTCCGCCGCCTGCTCCCCCATCGACTGCCGCAGCCCGAGCGCCCGCCCGTACCAGTCGGCGGCGCGGACGGCGTCCCCGAGCGCCCGGTGGCACCCGGCCGCGCCCTCCAGCGCCCGCGCGCAGAGCGGCTGGTCGCCGACGCTGCGGGCGTGCTCCAGGGCGGCCCGGTAGTGCGTCCCGGCGAGCTCCCAGCGCCCGGCGGCAGCCTGCAGGTCGCCCAGGTTGAGCAGCGCGGCCGAGGCGCGCCGGGGCCGGCCGTTGCGCTCGGCGACGGTCAGCACCAGCTCGTGCAGCCGGTGCAGGTCGGCGGGCGCGGCGCCGCCGGTGAGCGGCAGCGCCCGCAGCAGCGCGGTGACCAGCCGCCCGGCCGAGCCGTCGAGGTCGCCCTGGCCGATCGCGTCGCCGACGGCGGTGAGCAGGAGGTCCCGCTCGCCGAGCAGCCACTCCCGGGCGTGCGCGGCCGAGCGCAGCCGCAGCGCGGCGGGCAGCGGGTCCGGTGCGGGGCCGGCGGCCGGGTCGAGCAGCGCCCGGGCCGACTCGGTGAGCCGGACCATCCGCTCCAGCAGCCGGGCCCGGGCGAGCTCGGTCTCGGCGGGCCGGTCCTCGTGCTCGCGCAGCCGGACGAGCCGCGGGTAGAGCCGCGCGGGCACCCGGTAGCGCGGCGTGCCGTCGGGGGCCGGCGGCTCCTCGGCGAGCAGTTCCCGCCCGGCGAGCGCGGCCAGCGTCGCGGCGGCGTCCGGTGCCGGGCAGCCGACCAGGGCGGAGGCGGTGCGGGGGTCGGCCGTCTGGGCGGGGGCCAGGGTGAGGGTGCGCAGCATCCGCGCCTGGGCGGCCGGCAGCGTGCGGTACACCAGGGTGAACGCGCCGACCAGCGGGTCGTTGTCGGGGACGGGCACCGGCTCGGCGGGCTCCGGGGCGGGCTTGACCCAGGCCGCCGGGTCCGTGGCCGGTTCGGCGGGCGGCTCCGGCGCCGCGGCGGCGCCGGTCCCGGCCCCCTTGGCGTCCTTGAGGCTGTTGGTCCCCTTGCCCGCCCTGGCTCCCTTGGCGGTCTTCGCGCCCTTCGGGGCCGCCGCCTTCTCCTCCTTCTTCCCCTCGTTCACGACACTCTTCGCGGCGCTCTGCGCGGCGCTCTTCACGGCGCCGTTCACGACGCTCTGCGCGGCCCCCTTCGCCACGTCGTTCGGAGCGTCCTTCCCGGCGTCCTTCGCGCCGTCCCTCGCCGTCTTGTGCCGGTCCGCCGCCGGCCGGGCCGCCTCCTCGCCCAGGACGCTCGCGAGCTCGCGCGCCGCGTCCGTGACGGCCGTCTTCGGGTTGCCGCGCAGCCACCCGGCCATCAGCCGCAGCGCGGCCGGCCGGGCGGCGCAGGCCTCGGCGAGGTCGGCGCCGCCGACCGGGTCGCAGGAGAGCCGGGTGCCGCCGACCAGGTCGGCGAGCAGCTCGCCGGAGGCCTGCCGGTCGAGCCCGCCGAGGATGACGGGGTCGATGTCCTCGATGCCGGTGAGCGGCCCGGCGGTGGTGGCGAGCACCAGGCAACCGGGCTCGTCGGCGAGCAGCGGCCACAGCTGCCCGGCGTCCCGGACGTCGTCGAGCAGCAGCAGGACCCGGCGGCCGGTCAGGGCCTCGCGCAGCGCGACGCAGGCCGGTTCGTCGCGCCCGTCCTCGGCCGCGCCGGGCAGCGGCACGTCCGCGGCCGGGTCGAGCTGCTCCAGCAGCAGGCGGGCGGCGCGGGCGGGCGGCACCCGGGCGCCGTCGGGCGCGGACAGGCGGGTGAAGAGCACGCCGTCGGGGTAGTCCGCGGCGACGGTGCGGGCGAAGCGCACGGCGAGCGCGGTGCGGCCCGAGCCGGGGCGCCCGGCGAGCACGAGCACCGGGCTGCGGCCGGCGGCCGGGCGGGCCGCGGCGGCCCGCAGCGCGGCCAGTTCGGCGCGCCGCCCGGCGAACACCGTGGGGCCCGCCGGCAGCCGCTCCACACCGGGCACGGACCCGGCGGGCACTCCGGGGCCGGCGTCCATCGTCACCGTCTTCCTCGCCACCCGTGCCCACTCCCGACGTCGTCCGGTGCTCAGCGCGCGCGGCCCGGGACGGACCGCCTGTCTGCGAAGCGTAGTTGCGCCGTCCGGCCCGGCCGAGGTGACATCCGGTCGTACGAACCGGCAAATCACCCCGCCGGATCAACGGGAGCGCCGGGAGCGCCCCGAGCGGGCCCCGAGAGGGCCCCGGGAGGGCCGGCTCAGGCCTCGAAGGGCCGGGCCGGCCAGGGCGCCTCCGGCGGGCGCAGCGCGTCCAGCCCGCCGGGAGTCGTCAGCGCGGCGTGCACCGCGAGCGTGCCCGTGACCAGCGTCGGGTTGTGCAGCCGCCCGGCCTGGATCAGCCGGATCAGCTCGGGCACCGGCACCCGGGCCGTCTCGATCTCCTGCTCCTCGCCCTCGGCCGCGTAGCGCTCGCCCTCGGCGTCGGACAGGTCGGTCGCGAGGAACATCCGCAGCGCCTCGTCGGTGCCGCCCGGGGAGGTGTAGTAGTCGGCGAGCACCCGCCAGGTGCCGGCCTCGACGTGCGCCTCCTCGTACAGCTCCCGCTTGGCCGCGTGCCACGGGTTCTCGCCGGGCACGTCGAGCAGGCCGGCCGGCAGCTCCCAGAGCCGCTGGCGGACGGGGTGACGGTACTGGCGCAGGATGAGCACCCGCTCCTTGTCGTCCAGGGCGAGCACCGACACCGAGCCGGGGTGGGTCTGGTAGTCGCGGCGGGCCCAGCTGCCGTCGGGCATCCGGACCTCCTCGCTGCGCACGCCGGTGACCCGGCCCTGGAACGGCGTGCGGCCCTCGCGGACCTCCCACTCCTCGGCCGCGTCGGCGATCACCCGGTCGCTGCTGTCGTCCATCGCTCTCCCCTTTTCGTCAGTACGACACAATCTAACGCCGAACGGCGGCCCCGCGGGAATCGCGGGACCGCCGTCGGGTGAACGACCGGGGCCGAGGAGGGTGTGACTACTCGGACGCCGCGGTCTTGATCACGATGGCCGCCTTGACCAGGCCCGCGAACAGCGGGTGCGGGCGGGTCGGACGGGACTTCAGCTCCGGGTGGGCCTGGGTGGCCACCAGGTACGGGTGCACCTCGCGCGGGTACTCCACGTACTCGACCAGGTCGCCCTTGGGCGAGAGGCCGGAGAACTGCAGGCCGGTCTTCTCCAGGTCCGCGCGGTAGGCGTTGTTGACCTCGTAGCGGTGGCGGTGGCGCTCCTCGACGTACTGCTCGCCCCCGTAGACCTCACGGACGATCGAGCCCTCGGCGAGCTTGGCCGGGTAGAGGCCGAGGCGCATGGTGCCGCCCAGGTCGCCCTTGCCGTCGACGATCGCCAGCTGCTCGGCCATGGTGGAGACCACCGGGTGCTTGGCGGCGGCGTCGAACTCGGTGGAGTTGGCCTCCGGCAGGCCGGCCAGGTTGCGGGCCGCCTCGATGACCACGCACTGCAGGCCCAGGCACAGGCCCAGCAGCGGGACCTTGTTCTCGCGGGCGAAGGTGATGGCGCCGACCTTGCCGTTGACGCCGCGGTCGCCGAAGCCGCCGGGGATGCAGATCGCGTCCACGTCGCCGAGCTGCTCGCGGGCGCCCTCGGGCGTCTCGCAGTCGTCGGACGTGACCCACTTGATCTCGACCCGGGCGTTGTTGGCGAAGCCGCCGGCGCGCAGCGCCTCGGTCACCGACAGGTAGGCGTCCGGCAGGTCGATGTACTTGCCGACCAGGGCGACCTTGACGATGTGCTGCGGCTCGTGGACGCGGCGCAGCAGGTCGTCCCAGGTGGTCCAGTCCACGTCGCGGAACGGCAGGTCGAGCCGGCGCACCACGTAGGCGTCCAGGCCCTCGCCGTGCAGGACCTTGGGGATGTCGTAGATCGACTTGGCGTCGATGGCCGCGACCACGGCCTCCTCGTCCACGTCGCACATCAGCGAGATCTTGCGCTTGATGGCCTGCGGGACCTCGCGGTCGGCGCGCAGCACGATCGCGTCGGGCTGGATGCCGATGTTGCGCAGCGCGGCGACGGAGTGCTGGGTGGGCTTGGTCTTGAGCTCGCCCGAGGGGCCGATGTAGGGCAGCAGGGAGACGTGCACGAAGAACACGTTGTCCCGGCCGACCTCGTGGCGGACCTGGCGGACGGCCTCCAGGAACGGCAGCGACTCGATGTCGCCGACGGTGCCGCCGACCTCGGTGATCACGACGTCGACGTCCTCGGTCGCCATGCGGCGGATCCGGGACTTGATCTCGTTGGTGATGTGCGGGATGACCTGCACCGTGTCGCCCAGGTACTCGCCGCGCCGCTCCTTGGCGATCACGGTGGAGTAGACCTGGCCGGTGGTCACGTTGGCCGAACCGTGCAGGTTGGTGTCCAGGAACCGCTCGTAGTGGCCGATGTCCAGGTCGGTCTCGGCGCCGTCGTCGGTGACGAAGACCTCACCGTGCTGGAACGGGTTCATGGTGCCCGGGTCCACGTTGAGGTACGGGTCGAGCTTCTGCATCGTGACGCGCAGTCCGCGGGCCTTGAGCAGGGCGCCGAGGCTGGAGGCGGTGAGCCCCTTGCCGAGCGAAGAGGCGACACCCCCGGTGACGAAGAGGTGCTTGGTCGTCACGGCGCGGCCGTTCGCTGCCTTGCCGGAATGGGGCTGTGCCAAGAGGGGGCTCCCGTGGGTCGCGTGTCGAAAGTGACGTGGGTGGGGGCTCACCGGCTCGCCGGGCGACGAGGGGGTGCGGTGTGAGGCACGGCACCCGAAGGGTCGTCGGTTCGGCTGGTCCGGGGCGTTTGATCCCACCGGTCCACGGGATACCAGGGTATCAGTGACCCGACCCGGACGCCTTCCCGGCCGCTCGCACCGCCGACACGGCGCACGCGGGGCGCACCACCGGCGCACCGTACGGCGCATCCGTCACACCGGTCGCACCACCGCCGGACCGGGCCACGACGGCACTCCCCGACCGGGCCATGCCACCCCCTCCTGGCGGACCACGCGGAACTGATCCGTCCGGACCATCCTTCACGCCGCCTCCGCGATGCACGGCATTTCCCCCGAATTGTGGCGCCACACGGGGCTGCGTCCGCGTGCTTCGCCCCTTTCGTCCGTCGTAAGCTGCACGGACGCATCGCCGACAGCACGAGCACGCGGAGGGCGTGGGAGGGTCAGGACGCTCCCGGTCCCCGATGCGCGACCGGACCTCTCCGTAATCCAGCTCCTCCCCCACCCACCCCGGGGGCTCCACCGAGCCCCGCGCGGACACTCCGGCAAGGCCCGCCACCACCCACCGGCGGTCCGGACGTCCCGGGGTGGGCCTCCGGCCCCGCAGACCGCTCGCTCCCCTCGGATCGCCGATGCGTCGTGACCACATTGCGAACTGGAGATCCACGTGGCCGGCCGTATCGAGGACTACGCACTCATCGGGGACATGCAGACCGCCGCCCTGGTCAGCAGGGACGGGGCGGTCGACTGGCTGTGCCTGCCCCGCTTCGACTCGCCGGCCGTGTTCGCCGGCCTGCTGGGCACCGATGAACACGGCTTCTGGCGGATCGGCCCGGCCGAAGCCGTCGCGAGCGAGGTCCCCGCCCCCACGGCCGTCCCGGCCCCGGTCACCGGCCGGGTCCGCTTCGCCGACACGGCCGACCTGCGGGTCCCCCCGCCGACCGCCGCCGCTCCCGCCGTGCCCGCCGACCGCCGCCGCTACCGGGGCGACTCGCTGATCCTGGAGCAGGAGTGGGACTCCCAGGGCGGCACCGTCCGGGTGATCGACTTCATGCCGCCGCGCCCGCTGGCCGGCAAGGACGCCGTCCCCCAGGTGATCCGGATCGTCGAGGGCGTGGCCGGCACCGTCCGGATGCGCTCGGCGGTGCGGATGCGCTTCTCCTACGGCCGCATCGTGCCCTGGGTGCACCGGGTCGAGCAGGCCGACGGCGGCCACCGCACCGTCGCCGTCGCCGGGCCCGACTCGGTCTGGCTGGACGGCGAGGCCGACACCTACGGCCGCAACCTCACGACCTACGCCGACTTCACCGTCACCGCCGGCGAGCGGATCGCCTTCGCCCTCACCTGGCAGGCCTCCCACCTGGACGCCCCGAAGGCCCCGGACGCCGAGGCGATGCTCGACGCCACCGCCGACTTCTGGCACGAGTGGGCCGAGCAGTGCACCTACCAGGGCCCCTACCGCGAGGCCGTGATCCGCTCGCTGATCACCCTCAAGGGCCTCACCTACGCCCCCACCGGCGGCATCGTCGCCGCCCCCACCACCTCCCTGCCCGAGGACATCGGCGGCGAGCGCAACTGGGACTACCGCTACACCTGGCTGCGCGACGCCGCGATCACCCTCTCCTCGCTCCTGCGCACCGGCTACCGCGACGAGGCCCGCGCCTGGCGCGAGTGGCTGCTGCGCGCGGTCGCCGGCGACCCGGAGAACCTGCAGATCATGTACGGCATCGCGGGCGAGCGCGAGCTCACCGAGTCCTCGCTGGACTGGCTGCCCGGCTACGAGAACTCCCAGCCCGTGCGGATCGGCAACGGCGCCGCCGGCCAGCTCCAGCTCGACGTCTACGGCGAGGTCGTCGAGGCCCTGCACCTGGCCCACATGACCGGCCTGGTCCGCAACGACCACGCCCACCACCTCCAGCTGCGCCTGATCGGGTACCTGGAGGACCACTGGCAGAACCCGGACGAGGGCATCTGGGAGGTCCGCGGCCCGCGCCGGCACTTCGTCCACTCCAAGGTGATGGCCTGGGTCGCCGTCGACCGCACCATCAAGCTGCTGGAGCAGACCCCCGAGGACGCCCCCGGCGACGACCAGCTGGAGCGCTGGCGCGAGCTGCGCGACACCATCCACCGGGACGTCTGCGAGAAGGGCTACGACCCCGAGCGCAACACCTTCACCCAGTACTACGGCGGCCGGGAACTGGACGCCTCGCTGCTGCTCATCCCCCAGGTCGGCTTCCTCCCGCCGGACGACAAGCGCGTCATCGGCACCATCGAGGCCATCCAGCGCGAACTGTCCACCGAGGACGGCTTCGTGCTCCGCTACCCCACCCACGACGAGAGCGGCAGCAACGTCGACGGCCTCTCCGGCCACGAGGGGGCCTTCCTCGCCTGCTCGTTCTGGCTGGCCGACGACCTCGCCATGATCGGCCGGGTCCAGGAGGCCCGCGAGCTGTTCGACAAGCTGCTCGGGCTGCGCAACGACCTCGGCCTGCTCGCCGAGGAGTGGGACCCGCGCGAGAAGCGCCAGGTCGGCAACTTCCCGCAGGCCTTCAGCCACGTCCCGCTGATCGACACCGCGCTGCGCCTGACCGCCTGCGGCGGCGCCTACCTGTCGGCCCAGCCCGACGGCCACGCCGGCGAGCGGGTGGAGCAGGCGACCGTCTGACCCCCTAGGCGCGCTGGACCAGCTCGTCGTAGGTGCTCAGCACCTGGGCGACGGTGGCGGCCTCGTCCGGCCAGGTCTCGGCCTGCTGGCGGCCGGCCGCCACCAGCCGCTCCCGGCGCCGCGGGTCGGCCAGCAGCTCGCGCACGGCCCGGCCGACCGCGGCCGGGTCGCCTGCGGGCACCAGCACGGCCGCGTCGCCGACCAGTTCGGGGATCCCGCCGACGGCGGTGGCGACCACCGGCACGCCGGCCCGCATCGCCTCCTGGACGACCAGCGAGCGGGCCTCCCAGCGGCTGGAGACGACCACGACGTCGGCGGCCGACAGCAGGTCGGGCACGTCGGTGCGGTAGCCGAGCAGCCGCACCGGCAGCTTCTCCGCGGCGACCCGCTCGCGCAGCGCGCCCGCCTCCGGGCCGTCCCCGGCGAGCAGCAGCAGCGGCTGCGGGTCCAGCGCGGACAGTTCGCGGGTGGCGTCCAGCAGGAGCCCGAAGGCCTTCTGCGGGACGAGCCGGCCGACCGCCAGCACCAGCGGCCGGTCCGGGCCCCCGCCGAGCAGCGCGGCCCGCGCCGAGGCCCGGTCGAGCCGTCCCTCGGGCATCGGCGGGGCGGCCACCGGGCCGAGCCGGGCGTCGGTGGCGCCCAGCTCGCGGGCCCGGGCGACGAGGTCGGAGGAGGCCCCGAGGACGAGGTCGGCGGCGCGCGCCACCCGGCGCTCCATGAGCCGCTGGAGGCGGCGCTCCATGCCGGTGGCCAGCAGCGCGTGGTGCGAGGTGACCACCAGCGGCGTCTCCGGGCGCAGGCCCGGGAAGCGGCCGGCGGTGCGCAGCGCGAGGTCGGAGAGCAGCCCGGCGCGCAGGCCGTGGGCGTGCACCACGTCGGCGCCGGTGAAGGCGCGGCGCAGCTCGCCGATGGCGGTGGCGTCGCTGCGGGCGCCCGCGGTGGGGGTGATGTCGACGGTGTGGAACCGGGCGCCGGTGCGGGAGAAGCCGAACAGCGCGTCCGTGCCGGCCGGGGCGCAGACCGTGACGCCGACCCCGTGCGCGACCAGGCCCTGGGCGAGGGAGCGGACATGGGCACCGATCCCGCCGGTGCTGGCGGCCAGGACGAGCACCACGTGCAGCTGGCCCGGCTCGGGGGCGGCCGGGGTGACCCGGGCGGCGGAATGGTCCACGTCGTCTCGCATCCGACTCGATCAGGTTCGCGCGCCCCGCTGCGGGGGTTGCCCGCCGGCGGCGCTCGGGACTGGAAAGCCAGTGTCCAGCCGCCACCATGCCAGGTCGGCGGCCCTCTTGGACAGTCGGCGCCACCGGGGGCGCGTCGTCGTGCCGCGAGGGCCGCCGGACCCGGCGAAGGGGCCGGCTAGCGCCGGCGCGGGGCCCGGGCGGCGGCCAGCAACTCCTCGGCGTGGGCGCGGCCCAGCTCGGAGTCCTCCAGGCCGGCCAGCATCCGGGAGAGCTCCCGCACCCGCTCCTCGTCGTTGAGCACCTTGACGCCGCTGCGCGTCACGGTGCCGTCGTTGGTCTTCTCCACGACGAGGTGCCGGTCCGCGAACGCGGCGACCTGCGGGAGGTGGGTGACGACCACGACCTGGGCGGACTCGGCCAGCTTGGCGAGCCGGCGGCCGATCTCGACCGCGGCCTTGCCGCCGACACCCGCGTCCACCTCGTCGAACAGGTAGGTGGGGACGGGGTCGGCGCCGGCGAAGACCACCTCGACGGCGAGCATCACCCGGGACAGCTCACCGCCGGAGGCGCCCTTGGCGATCGGGCGGGGCTGGGCGCCGGGGTGCGGGGCGAGCAGCACCTCGACCTCGTCCACGCCGTGCGGGCCGTAGGCGACGGTGCGGCCGTCGACCTCGATCCCGGCGAGGTCGTCGACCAGGGAGATCGCGAAGGTCACCCGGGCGTGCGGCATGGCCAGTTCGGCGAGTTCGGCGGAGACGGCCTCGGCGAAGCGCCCGGCGGCGGCGTGCCGGGCGGCCGACACCTCGGCCGCGAGTTCGGCCAGCTCGGCGCGCAGCTCGGTCTCCCGGGCGCCGAGCTCGTCGATCCGGTCGTCGTCGCCGTCGAGTTCGGCGAGCCGGGCGGACCCGGCCTCGGCCCACGCGAGCACCTCGGCGAGGGTGTTCTCCGCACCGCCGTACTTGCGCAGCAGCTGGGCCAGCGCGGCCCGGCGCTCCTCGACGGCGGCCAGGCGCACCGGGTCGGCGTCCAGGTCGTCCGCGTAGCCGGCCAGGTCGCCGGCCACGTCGGCGAGCAGGTAGCCGACCTCGTTGAGGCGGTCGGCCAGGGCGGCCAGCCGCTCGTCGTGGTGGCGGACGGCGTCCAGGGCGCGGCGGGACTGCGCGAGCAGGGTGCCGGCGTCCAGCGCCTCCGGGTCGGCCGGGTCACCGGCCAGGGCGGCGTGGGCGAGGGTCGCGGCGGAGGACAGCGCGTCGGCGTGGCCGAGGCGCTCGGCCTCGGCGGACAGCTCGACGTCCTCGCCGGCCACCGGCTCGGCGGCGGCGATCTCGTCCAGCCCGAAGCGCAGCAGGTCGGCCTCCTGGGCGCGCTCGCGGGCCCGGGTGGTCAGCTCCTCCAGGGTCGCCGAGACCTCGCGCAGCGCCCGGTAGGTCTCCCGGTAGCGCGCCAGCGGCTCGGCGACCGTCTCGCCCGCGTACCGGTCGAGCGCGCCGCGCTGGCGGGCCGGGCGCAGCAGCCGCTGCTGGTCGGTCTGGCCGTGCACCGCGATCAGGTCCTCGCCGAGTTCGGCGAGCAGCCCGACCGGCACGGACCGGCCGCCGACGTGCGCCCGCGAGCGCCCCTCGGCCGAGACGGTGCGGCTGATCAGCAGGGCGCCGTCGTCCAGTTCGGCCCCGGCCTCGATCGCGCGGGCCGCCGCCGGGGAGCCGGCGGGCAGTTCGAGCCGGCCCTCGACGACGGCGCGTCCGGTGCCGTTGCGCACCAGCCCCGGGTCGGCCCGGCCGCCCAGCAGCAGGCCGAGGCTGGTCACCACCATGGTCTTGCCCGCGCCGGTCTCACCGGTCACGGCGGTGAAGCCGGGCGCCAGTTCGACCACCGCGTCGTCGATGACGCCAAGATCCCGTATCCGCATCTCGTCCAACACGGAGACGACCTTACGAGGTTCCACCCCCGGCGCGCGACGAGCGGCAACGGCGCGCGGCAACTCCGTGCCCGGAAGTTCATCCCTTCCGGGAGGTTTGCCCCGGGCCGGGCGCGGTGCACCAGGGCAGGAAGAACTGCACCAGCGGGCCGATGGCCAGCGCGTACACGACGGTGCCGACCCCGGCGGTGCCGCCGAGGAGGATCCCGGCGGCGAGCACGGTCAGTTCGATGCCGGTGCGGATGAGCCGCAGCGAGCGGCCGGTGCGCCGGTGCAGGCCGGTCATCAGGCCGTCGCGCGGGCCCGGGCCGAGGCGGGCGCCGATGTAGAGGCCGCTGGCCAGGCCGTTGAGCAGGACCGCGGCGGTCATCAGGGCGATCCGGGCGGGCAGCGCACCGACCCCGCCGACGACGGTGAGGGTGAGGTCCATGGCGGCGCCGATCACCAGCACGTTGGCGACGGTGCCGAGGCCCGGCCGCTGGCGCAGCGGGATCCACAGCAGGAGGACGAGCGCGCCGCAGATCGTCACCCAGGCGCCGACGGTCAGGCCGAGGGCGCGCTGGAGGCCCTGGTGCAGGACGTCCCAGGGGTCGAGGCCAAGGCCGGAGCGGAGCATCAGCGCCATGCTCGCGCCGTACAGCGCGAGGCCGCCGAAGAGCTGCGGGAGGCGGCGGCCGAGCGCATGGGTGTCGCCGAGCACGCGGACGGCGAGCGGGGCCCGCCCGGACGGGACGGCGGTCGGGGTCGCGGTGGTGGCCAATGGTGCTCCTGCGGTGGTGCCGCACCCCGGGGGGGGACGGCCCCGGTGGTGGCGGCCTCGACGGCCGCCCTGTCATGATGAGCGGGCCAAACTGGCCCACTCCAGGGCCAATCCCGAGCAAGTGGACTGATCACCCATGGCCGACTGGCACACCACCGTCACTCCCCCGGCGCTCGCCCGGCTCCTCTCCACCGCCCGACTGCCCGCCCCGGCCACCGCCCGCCGGCCCGCCTACCGCACCCTGGCCGGCCAGATCCGGCTGCTGGTCACCGAGGGCCGCCTGCCGGTCGGCGCCCGCCTGCCCGCCGAACGCGAACTCGCCACCGCCCTGGAGCTCAGCCGCACCACCGTCGCCACCGCCTACGAGGCGCTGCGCACCGACGGCTACCTGCGCAGCCGCCGCGGTTCCGGCAGCTGGACCACCCTGCCCGAGGGCGCCCCGCCGCCCAGCGACGCCCTGCACCCCGTCCCGCCGGACGAGCAGAACCGCACCCTGGACCTCGGCGTCGCCGCCCTGCCCGCCCCGCAGCCCTTCCTCGGCGAGGCCGCCGCCCGCGCCGTCGAGCAGCTGCCCCGCTACGCCGCCGGGCACGGCCACTACCCCACCGGCGTCCCGGTGCTCCGCGAGGCCGTCGCCCGCCGCTTCACCGAGCGCGGCCTGCCGACCACCCCCGACCAGATCCTGATCACCACCGGCGCGATGGGCGGCCTCCACCTGCTCCAGCGGGTGCTGATCGGCCGCGGCGACCGCGTCGCCGTCGAGGCGCCCACCTACGCCCATACCCTCCAGGCCCTGCGGCTCGCCGAGGCGCGGCTGGTGCCCGTCCCGTACGCGTGGCCGGACGGGCCGCTGCGCGGGCCGCGCTGGGACCTCGCCGAGTGGCGCCGGGTGCTGCACGGCGCCGCGCCCCGGCTCGCCTACGTCCTGCCGGACTTCCACAACCCGACCGGCGCGCTGATCCCCGAGGACCAGCGCCGCGAGCTGCTCGCCGCCGCCCGCACGGCCGGCACGGTCGTCCTGGTCGACGAGACCACCGCCGAACTCGGCTGGGGCGTGCCGCCCGACGCGCCGGTGCCGCGCCCGATGGCCGCGCTGGACCGCACCGCCCAGGTGGTCACCGTCGGGTCGGCGGGCAAACTGCTCTGGGGCGGCCTGCGGATCGGCTGGGTGCGGGCCGCGCCCGCGCTGGTGCGCCGGCTGGCCTCCGAGCGGGTCTACAGCGACGTCGGCACCCCGGTGCTGGACCAGCTGATCGCCGCCGACCTGATGGGCGAGACCCTCCCCGCCGTCCGCGCCCACCAGCTCGACCGGCTGCGGGCCACCGCCGACGCGTTCGGCGCCGCGCTGCCGCGCCACCTGCCCGGCTGGAGCTACGCGCCGCCGCCCGGCGGCCTCTCGCTCTGGGTCTCCACCGACGGCCTGTCCGGCGCCGCGCTCGCGCTCGCCGGGGAGCGCGGCGGGGTGCGGATCGCCTCCGGCAACCGGTTCGGTGCGGACGGCGCGTTCGAGCACCACGTCCGGATCCCGCTCACCGTGCCGGCGCCCGCCGTGCCCGCCGCCGTCGAACGGCTCGCCGCCGTCGCCGCGCAGGCGGGCAGCGGCGGCCGGTTCGGCACGGCGGACGACAGCCAGCCGCTGGCCGTGTGACGCCGCCCCGGTTCTCCGGATCCCCGGATCCCCGGATCAGCAGGGCGTGTTCGAGCGCCCGCGCCAACCCGTCACCGGCAGCGCGAACTTGGCCACCAGCCGGTCGGTGAACGGCGCCCGGTGCAGCCGCGCCAGCCGCACCGGCGTCTGCCCCCGGCGCACCTCCACCCGCGCGCCGGCGGGCAGTTCGACCGAGCGCCGCCCGTCGCACCACAGCACGCCGTGCGGGGTCTTCGGCTGCACCTCGACCGCCAGCACCGAGTCCGGCGAGGTCACCAGCGGGCGCGCGAACAGCGCGTGCGCCGAGATCGGCACCATCAGCAGTGCCTCCACCTCCGGCCACACCACCGGCCCGCCGCCCGAGAAGGCGTACGCCGTCGAACCCGTCGGCGTCGCGCAGACCACCCCGTCGCAGCCGAAGTTGGAGACCGGACGGCCGTCCACCTCGGTCACCACCTCCAGCATCCGCTCCCGGGACGCCTTCTCGATCGAAGCCTCGTTCAACGCCCAGTCCTGGTGCACCACGTCGCCGTTGGTGCGGACGATGACGTCGATCGTCATCCGCTCCTCGACCTCGTAGTCGGCCTTCACCACGCGCTCGACCACGACCGCGAGGTCGTCCCGCTCGGCCTCCGCGAGGAAGCCGACCCGGCCCAGGTTGATCCCGAGCATCGGCAGCCCGTGCTCGCGCGCCAGCTCCGCCCCGCGCAGCAGCGTGCCGTCGCCGCCCGCGACCAGGATCAGCTCGCAGCCGTCCGCCGCACCCGGCCCGCCGGCGACCTTCTCGACCCCGTCCGGCAGGTCCAGGCCCACCGCCTCGGCCGCCAGCAGCCTGATCCGGACGCCCGCCTTCAGCAGCCCGTGCACCAGGCCCTCGACGCTGCGCAGCGCCGCCTCCCGGCCGGTGTGCGCGATCAGGAAGACCGTACGTTCTTCATCGCTCATGCCGCTGCCCTCTCCCTCACGCCTGCCGGGTCGCCCTCGGCCCGGTGCGGTCGCGTCACCCAGCAATCACACAGCATGACGGACCCGACGTCCCCCGAGCACCCTATCGGGGGCCCTCCGCGACGGCCCGGTCCGCCTCCGCCGGGTCCAGTCGCGGGGCGTCCCGGCGCATCCACAGGAAGTACTCGACGTTCCCGGACGGCCCCGGCAGCGGGCTCGCGGTGACCGCCCGCACGCCCAGCCCCAGCTCCCACGCCTGCGCCGCGACCTGGCGAACCATCTCGGCGCGCAGCTGCGGGCTGCGCACCACGCCGCCGCTGCCCAGGCGTTCCTTGCCGATCTCGAACTGCGGTTTGACCATCAGCACGAGGTCCGCGTCCGCGGCCGCGCACCCGGCCAGGGCCGGCAGCACCAGGCCCAGCGAGATGAACGACAGGTCGCCGACCACCAGGTCGACCGGGGTGCCGCCGATCATCTCCAGGGTCAGCTCGCGGACGTTGGTGCGGTCCATCACCGTCACCCGCTCGTCGCTCTGCAGCGACCACGCGAGCTGCCCGTAGCCGACGTCCACCGCCAGCACGCCGGCCGCGCCGGCCCGCAGCAGCACGTCGGTGAACCCGCCGGTGGACGCGCCCGCGTCCAGCGCCCGGCGGCCCTCGACCACCAGGCCCTGCGGCACGAACGCCGCGAACGCCCCGGCCAGCTTGTGGCCGCCGCGCGACACGTAGTCGGGGTCGTTGTCGTCCTTGGCCACGACGACCGCCGCCGAGGTCTCCACCTGGGTGGCCGGCTTGGTCGCGGTGGTACCGCCGACGGTCACCCGGCCCGCCGCGATCAGCTCGGACGCGTGCTCGCGCGACCGGGCCAGCTTGCGGCGGACCAGCTCCGCGTCGAGACGGCGTCGTGCCACTGCCACTGGTGTTTCAGCTCCTACGGGTCGTGCGGGTCGGTGGTGCGGGTCGTACGGGTGGTGCGGGTCAGTCCCCGTCGAGCGCGGCCAGCGCGTCGGCGAAGCGCCGGTGAACATCTTCGTACACCGCGACGTGCGCCTCGGCGGGCACCCCGTCCAACGCCTCCAGCCGGGCCAGCCCGGCGTCCACGGCGGGGTGGCCGGTCGGGGCCAGGTCGACGCCGAGCGGCTCGGGGGCGGCACCGGGGACGGGGGCCGGGGCGGGGGCGTCAGGCATCGGGCTTCTTCGTGCTGGTGGCCTTGCGGACGGTGGTCTTCTTCGTCGCGGTGCGCTTGGCGGGCGCGTCGGCGGCGGCCGTCTTCTTGGCTGCGGTGTTCTTGGCAGCGGTGTTCTTCGCGGTGGCGGTCTTCTTCACGGCCGTCTTCTTCACCGCCGTGGTCTTGGCCATCGTGGTCTTGGCCGCCGAGGCCTGCGCGGCCGTCTTCTTCGCGGCCGTCTTCTTCGCGGCGGGCTTGGCGGCCGCCTTCGTGGCGGGCTCGGACGCGGACTCCTCGGCGGGAGCCTTCCGCACCGGCGGCTTCCTGGCCGCCGAATGCGCCGGCGCCACCGGCGGATCGACCTCCACCGGCTCGTCCACCTCCACCCGCTCCGCCGCTATCGGCTCGCCCACCGCACGGGCCGGCGGCTCGTGCCGCTGCTCCCAGCCGCGGCCGAACAGGCCGTCCGCACGCGGCGCCGGCACGGGCTCCTCGTCCTGCGCCTCCGCCGCGGGCCGCGCCGCCGGGACGGCGTCCTCCTCGACCTCGCGCAGCTTGCTCTCCAGGTACGCCAGCACCACGCCGACCTTCGTCACCTGGTCGCCGACCCTCTCGAAGGCCTTCTCCACCTCGCCGCGCGCCACCCCGACGGCCAGGTCCACCCCGGCCCGCCCGGCGGTGACCGCCTCCTCCGCGAGGGTCTGCAACTGCTTGGCCGACGGCGGGAACTGCCCGCCCAGCCGGCGCTCGACCTCGGCGACGTCGACCCCGGTCCGTTCCAGGATCGTGGCCGCCGTCCCGACGACCCGCTTGCCGACCTCCTCCACCACCACGGCCGCGGCCTCCACCACTCCCCGCACCGTCCTCGGCAGCATCCGGGTGCCTCCTTAGCGCCTGCGCGCATCGCTCCGTCGCCGTCGGCCCCCGGCCGGTACCGGGCGCCCCACTGACGACGCTACCGCCAAAACCCGCCTGCGGTACCGTGGCCCCGCGCCGGCCGCCGCCGTCGGCCACCGGAACCCGGGACGCCCAGGGAGGGACCCACCGCCATGGCCAACGCCGAGGAGTGCCGCGAGGCACTGGAACAGCTCAGCCGGAACATGGCGAAGTCCACCGGCGACGTCCGCAAGGCCGCCGCCCTCGACCGCTCCCTCTCCTGCCGGATCACCGACCTCGACCTGACCTTCACCGGCCGCCTGCGCGACGGCCGGATCCAGGACGTCGTCCCGGTGCCCGGCACTCCCGCCGAGAAGGCGGAGATCCGGCTCACCATGGCCAGCGACGACCTGGTCGCCCTCGTCGGCGGCGGGCTCAACTTCGCCTCCGCGTGGGCGAGCGGCCGGATCAGGCTGGAGGCGGGCTTCCGCGACCTCCTGCGGCTGCGCACCCTGCTCTGACCGGGCCGCCGCCCGAAGACCCCGCCCGAAGGCCCCGAAGCCGCCTGGAAGGTCAGAAGCCCAGCTCGGCGAGCGCCTTCCGCCCGTCGGCCGGCTCGCCGTCCGCGTCCAGCGCCGCCCAGGAGGCCGCGCACAGCGCCCGCAGGCCGTCCCAGCGGTCCGCCCCGGCGCCGTCCAGCCGCAGCACGCCCTCCTCGGCGCGCGCGATCCAGCCCCGGCAGGCGAAGCCGCCCTCGGCCGCCTCCACCGCCGGGTGCGGCTCCAGCAGGCCGCGCAGGTCCGCCGCGAGGTACGTCGGACGGTGCTCGACCGGGGCCGTGAGCAGCTGTGCCGCCGTCGTCACCCCGGTGAAGACCAGCAGGCTGTCCACCCCGCCGTTGAACGCGCCCTCGATGTCGGTGTCCAGCCGGTCGCCCACGACCAGCGGCCGCTCGGCCCCCGTCCGCAGCACCGTCTCGCGGTGCATCGGCGGCAGCGGCTTGCCCGCGACCTCGGGCTCCACCCCGGTCGCCGCGCGCACCGCCGCCACCAGCGTCCCGTTGCCGGGCGCGATGCCCCGGGCCGTCGGCACCGTCAGGTCGGTGTTGGACGCCACCCACGGCAGCCCGCGCTGCACCGCGTACGAGGCCTCCGCCAGCTGCGCCCAGCCGACCGACGGGTCGTAGCCCTGGACCACCGCGAGCGGCTCCTCGTCGAGCGTCCGGACCGCCACCAGACCGCGCTCGGCCAGCGCCTCCTCCAGCCCGAGACCACCCACGACCAGCACCTTCGACCCGGCCGGCACCTTCTCGGCGACCAGTCGGGCGGCGGCCTGCGCCGAGTTGATCACGTCGGCGGGCTCGGCCGGCACGCCCAGCTCGGTCAGGTGCCCGGCCACCACCCGGGGCGGCCGGGAGGCGTTGTTCGTCACGTACGCGAGGCGCATCCCGGCCGCGCGCGCGGCGTCCAGCGCGTCCACGGCGTGCTCGATCGCGTGCGGTCCGGCGTACACCACGCCGTCGAGGTCCAGCAGGGCCGTGTCGTACGCCTCGGTGAGCGGGCGCTCGCTGCTCCCGGGGGCGGTCCGTCGCACGGGGGTGGCCGTCTCGGTCATGCCTGCTCTACCTCATTCACTGCGTCGTCGTTCTGCGTCGTCGTTCACTGCGTCGTCGTTCACTGCGTCGTCGTTCACTGCGTCCGGTGCGTCGTTCACCGCGGTGACGGGCCCGCCGGTCACGCGTCATCGTCGACGCCGGCCGCGCTCCCGTCGGCAGCGCCGCCGGACCCGCCCGCCGGGGGCTCCAGGTACCCGGGCGCCCCGGGCAGCAGCGGGCCGAACGCCCCGGCGCGGGCCGCCAGGGTGGCCCGGGTCTGCCGCAGCGCCGCCCGGTAGTGCTCGGCCTCCGGCCGCATCGCCACGGCCAGCGCCAGGTGCTCGGCGGACGTCTCGAAGTCGCCCAGCCGGGCCGCCGCGACGCCCCACCCGAACTGAGCGTAGTCGTCGGAGGGATCCGCCAGCGCAACGGCCTGGAAGTTCTCCAGCGCCGCCGCGTACGAACCCGCGTCGAACTGCGCCCGCGCCAGCGACTCCCGGATGCTCCGCGAGTGCGGCTCGGCCGCCGCCGCCCGGGCCAGCAGCTGCTCGGCCGCCGCCGGGTGCCCCTGGGCCAGCAGCTTCCCGCCCCGGCGGAACCACTCGTACACGTCCCCGGCGGGCTCGCCCGGCCGCTGCGCCGGGACGCCGCCCGCCCCGGCGGCGCCGCCACCGGTGGCGCCGTCCCCACCACCAGGCTGGACCGGAGCGCCGTCGTCCACCTGGTTCCACCCGTCGTTCATGCCGTACCTCGCCCTCGTTCGCCCCTCGGTCGCCCACCCGTCCCACCGACCGGCACAGGTGTTCCGATCTCTCAACAACGCGTACCCGGTTACGATGCCCAGAATGAGCACCTCCAGTGCAGAAGACGGAGCCGAGACTCCGCAGGGCGGCCCCGGCGATCCCGGGCACGTCGCCACCGCAGGTCTGTCCCTGTCCCCGTTCCGGGGCCTGCGCTACGTCCCCGACCGGGTCGGCACGCTGGCCGCGGTCACCTCACCCCCGTACGACGTCGTCGACCCCGGCCGCCGGCTCGACCTGGAGACCGCCGACCCGCACAACGTGGTCCGGCTGATCCTGCCGCGCCCCGAGCCCGAGGACAGCGGCGACCGCCCCGACCGCGACACCCGCTACCGGCACGCCGCCCGGCTGCTGAGCGACTGGCAGCGCGAGGGCGTCCTCGCCGCCGACCCCGAGCCCGCGCTCTACGTCTACGAGCAGCGCGTGCCCGCCACCGCCGACTCCCCCGAGCTGCTGCAGCGCGGCCTGATCGGCGCCCTCGCGGTCAGCGGCCGCGAGGGCGGCGTGGTCCTCCCGCACGAGGACGTGATGCCGCGGCCCGTCGCCGACCGGGTCGGCCTCATGCGCACCACCCGCGCCAACCTCGAACCGCTCCTGCTCACCTACCGGGGCAAGGGCGGCGCGGCCGACGTCATCGAGCGCACCGTCCGCGACGAACCGCTGCTCACCACCGCCACCAGCGACGGCACCCACCACCGCCTCTGGGCCGTCACCGCACCCGACGACATCACCGAGATCGGCCGCGACCTCGCCCGCTGCCGGGCCCTGATCGCCGACGGCCACCACCGCTGGGAGATGTACCTGCGCCTCCAGCGCGAGCACCGCCACCTGCCCCGCAGCCCGTGGGACCGCGGCATGGTGCTCCTCGTGGACACCGCCCGCTACCCGCTGCGCGTCCGGGCCATCCACCGGGTGCTCTACCGGCTGCCGGTCGCCGAGGCCCTGGAGCGGCTGGGCGACCAGTGGCAGGTCAAGGAGATCCCGGGCCCGCTCGCCTCCGCCCTCCAGGCGCTCGCCGAGCAGAAACGACACGGCGGCAACGGCTTCGTCCTGACCGGCGGCGACGGCGTCTTCTGGCTCGTCGGCGAGCCCGAGGAGGCCCTCCTCGACGCGACCGTGCCGCGCGACCGCCCCGAGGAGTGGCGCCACCTCGACGCGACCGTCCTGCACGCCACCCTGCTCGACCACACCTGGCACGTCCCCGACGGCCCCGACGACATCGGCTACCTGCACACCGCCGTCGCCGCCGAACGGGAGGCGGCCCGCACCGGCGGCACCGCCGTCCTGCTGCACCCGGTGCGCGAGAGCGTCGTGCGGCGGCTCGCCGAACAGGGCGTCACGATGCCGCGCAAGTCCACGTCCTTCGGGCCGAAGCCGGCCACCGGACTGGTGCTGCGCAACCTCGAACTGGGCTGACGCGCCCGGGCCCTGACGCAGTGAGGCCCTGCCGCGCCCCGGAATCTCCCGGGGTGCGGCAGGGCCTCACTCGTCGGTCGCGCGTCAGCTCTTGGCGTCGGCCTCGGCCGCGTCGGCCGCGATCTTCTCCTCGGCCTCGGCGTCCTTAGAACGCTCGGGCACCACGCCGTCGAACTCCTCGTCGATCTCGAGGTCGTCCTCGTCGTAGTACTCCTCGACGTCCTCCTCGTCCTCGTAGATCACGCGGTCGTCGGACACGTCGCCGCCGCGCTTCTTCGCCGGGGCCTCGGCCTCCTCGGCCTCGTCCTCCAGCTCGGGGTCGAGCGCGTCCACGAACTCGACGCCGTCGATCTCGGCCAGCCGCTCGGCGGCGTTGGTCGAACCGTCGGTGTCGGCCTCGACGGCCTTCACGAACCACTCACGGGCCTCGTCCGCCCGGCCAGCCGCGATCAGGGCCTCGGCGTAGGCGTACCGCAGGCGCGCGGTCCACGGGTGCACGGCGCTGGAGGCCAGCTCCGGGCTCTGCAGCGTCACCACGGCGGCGTCGAACTGCTCCATGTCGGAGCGCGCACCGGCCGCGACCAGGCGCATCTCGACCTGGCCGGCCTTGTCCAGCTGCTTCACCTCGGGCTCGCCGGCCATCGCCAGCGCCCGCTCCGGACGGCCCAGACCGCGCTCGCAGTCGGCCATGACCGGCCACAGGTCCACGCGACCGGTCATCCGGCGGGCGGCGCGGAACTCGGTCAGCGCCTCGGAGTAACGCTGGGTCATGTACGAGGCGAAGCCGGCCGCCTCGCGGACGGCCGCGACGCGCGAGGCCAGCCGGAGCGCGACGCGCGAGTACTGGTACGCCTCCTCCGGCTCGCTGTCGAGCAGGCGGGCGACCATCACCAGGTTGCGGGCGACGTCGTCGGCGAGCGTCTTGGGCAGGCTCTTGAGCTCCTGGCGCACGTCCGCGTCGATCTCGAAACCGGTGACGTCCTCCGGGATCGGCAGACGCTTGACGGGCTCGTAGTTGCCACGGCGGTCGTCGTAGTCGCGGCCGCCACGGTCGTCGCGGCGGTCGTCACGACGGCCCTCGAAACGGCCGCCGCGGTCGTCGCGACGGAAACCGCCGCCACCCTGGCGGTCGTCACGGCGGAAGCCGCCGCCGGAGGGACGGTCATCGCGACGGAAGCCACCGCGGTCATCGCGGTCGCGGTTGAAGCCGCCACCGGAGGGGCGGTCGCCGCGGTCGTCACGACGGAAGCCGCCACCGGAGGGACGGTCATCGCGACGGAAACCGCCGCCCTGACGGTCGTCACGGTCACGGTTGAAACCGCCACCGGAGGGACGGTCGCCGCGGTCGTCACGACGGAAGCCGCCACCGGAGGGACGGTCGTCGCGGCGGAAGCCACCGCGGTCGTCACGGTCACGGTTGAAGCCGCCACCGGAGGGACGGTCGTCACGACGCGGACGCTCGTCACGGTCGTCACGACGGAAACCACCCGACGGGCGGTCGTCACGACGGAAGCCACCACCGGAGGGACGGTCATCGCGACGGAAGCCACCGCGGTCATCGCGGTCACGGTTGAAACCGCCACCGGAGGGACGGTCGCCGCGGTCGTCACGACGGAAACCGCCACCGGAGGGACGGTCATCGCGACGGAAACCGCCGCCCTGACGGTCGTCACGGTCACGGTTGAAACCACCACCGGAGGGACGGTCGCCGCGGACG
>NZ_JBHVPD010000127.1:0-647 GCF_042887525.1 Kitasatospora sp. NPDC057936 | reverse complement strand
CGGTCGTCACGACGGAAACCGCCGCCGGCCGGACGGTCATCGCGACGGAAACCGCCGCCCTGACGGTCGTCACGGTCACGGTTGAAACCGCCCGACGGGCGGTCGTCACGACGGTAGCCGCCACCGGAGGGACGGTCGTCACGGCGGTAACCGCCGCCCTGGCGGTCGTCGCGGTCGCGGCCGTAGCCGCCACCGGCGGGACGGTCGTCACGGCGCGGACGCTCGTCACGGTCGTCACGGCGGTAGCCACCCGGGCGCTCGTCGCGGCGAGAGCCGCCACGGTCGTTGGACCAGCTCCCGCGGGACCGGGGCTCGTAGCCTCGGCCGTCGTCCGATCGACGCTCGGGACGGTCCTGGGGCTGGTTCGACATCGTGGTGACTCCTTCTCCTGCTTCAGCTCTGCCGCGGACCGGGCCGTACATCTCGCCCTCACGCGGCTGCGTGCCGGCCTGCTGGCCGCACGCCTTCTCCATTGTCCGGCATCCGGGAACACTCCGCGTCCGGGCGGAAGCCCCGGCCTTGCCGGCCGTGCACGTTCGCAAAACACAAAAAGGCCGCGGGCCCCACGGAAACGCTGGGGCCGCGGCCATGAAAAAATGTTGGGCGGCGTCCGAAGAACCCACCCGGTGCCCCCCGCCGGACCCACG
>NZ_JBHVPD010000126.1:0-25734 GCF_042887525.1 Kitasatospora sp. NPDC057936 | reverse complement strand
GCCCCCGTCGCTTCCGGGCGGCTCAGTGGTCCGGGACGGTGTACGCGGCGCGGATGCCGCCGTGGACGGGGAGTTCGGAGGCGGTCAGGTAGCCCGAGTCCGGGCCGGCGAGGTAGGTGACGGCGGCCGCGATCTCGTCGAGCGTGGCGAAGCGGCCCATCGGGATGTGGGCGAAGCGCCGTCGGGTCTCCTCTTCTCCCATCCGCTCGAACATCGCGCGGGTCTCGGGGGCTTCGACCGGTCCCAGGGCCAGGGTGTTCACGCGGATACCGCGGCGGGCCAGGTGGGTGCCCAGGTCGCGTCCGAGCTGGGTCACCGCGGCCTTGGCGGCGGAGAAGGCCATCTGGGCGGTCGCGGCGCCCATGCCGGCGAGGAAGGAGCCGGTCAGCACGACCGAGCCGCCGGGGTTCATCACCGGCACCCCGTAGCGGCAGCTGAGCACCGCCGGGGTGAGAACGGCCCGGAAGACCCGCTCCCAGACCTCGGGTGACGTCTCCAGCAGACCGTGGTCCTCGCGGTCCATCCCTGATCTTGCAGGGTATCCCCGGCTTCAGCCGGGGAGGGAATGCATCCTTGGCCCGGAGCCGCGAAGCGGCGGAGAACGCTGCGTTGTCAGTGGGGTGCACTAGCTTGACCACATCGACCGAAAGGGGGTGGGCTGGATGATCCGTGCGTACAAGTTCCTCATGCGGCCCACCGTGGGCCAGGCGCAGGCACTGTCGGAGATGCTTCGGGATCACTGCTCGCTCTACAACGGGGCGTTGCAGGAACGCCGCGACGCCTACCGGCACGTCTCGAAGACGAGCATCACGTACGGGATGCAGTCGGCGCAGCTCAAGGAGATCCGGGCGTTCGACCCGGAGCGCCAGGGCCGCTGGTCGTTCTCCTCGCAGCAGGCGACGCTCCGTCGCCTGGACAAGGCGTTCGCCGGGTTCTTCCGCCGGGTCAAGTCCGGTGACAAGCCCGGCTATCCGCGCTTTCGTGGGGTGAACTGGTTCGGCGCGGTGGACTTCCCGAAGGACGGTGACGGCTGCCGTTGGGACTCCACCCCGCACGACCGGGTGACCCGTGTCCGGTTCCAGGGCGTCGGGCACGTCAAGGTCAACCGGCACCGGCCGGTGGTCGGCAAGGTCAAGACCGTCAGCGTCAAGCGCGAGGGCAAGCGCTGGTACGTCGTCCTGACCGCCGAGCAGGCCGAGCCCGAGCCGCTGCCCGTGACCGGGTCCGTGGTCGGCATCGACATGGGCATAGCCAACTTCCTCGCCGACTCCAACGGCGGGTTCGTCCCCAACCCCCGCCACGGCCGGCGCGCCGCCGCGAAACTCGAAGCCGCACAGCAGGCCCTCAGCCGGTGCAAGCGGCGCAGCAACCGCCGCCGCAAGGCTGTCCGCAAGGTCGCGGACCTTCACCGCAGGGTCCGCCGTCAGAGACTCGACCACGCGCACAAGACCGCTCTTGACCTCGTGCGTCAGCATGACTTCATCGCGCACGAAGACCTCAGGATCCGCAACATGGTCAAGGCTCCCGCGCCGAAGCCCGACCCCGACCAGCCGGGTGGCTTCCTGCCCAACGGAGCGGCGGCCAAGGCCGGGCTGAACAAGTCGATCAACGATGCCGGTTGGGGGGTGTTCCTCACGATCCTCACCAGCAAGGCTGAAAGCGCCGGCCGGGAAGTGATCGCCGTGGACCCCCGCAACACCTCCCGCACCTGCCCGCGCCCGGAGTGCGGGTACGTCGCGGCAAAGAACCGGCCCACACAGGACACCTTCCACTGCGTCGCCTGCGGCCACACGGCGCACGCCGACACGGTGGGAGCCACCAACGTTCTACGGGCCGGGCTGGTCCGTCGCAACGCCCGCCAGGGTTAGCGAGAAGCCCCCGGCTTCAGCCGGGGGAGGAGTCACGGGACCGGCGTTGACGTGGAGCACGTCGATCCGGCCGGACTCCGCGTGGATGCGTTCGAACGCCAGTCGTGTCTCTGCCTCGCTCCGCAGGTCCGCCGCGACCACCGGGAAGGGGACGTCCAGCGGTCGCCGGTCGATTCCGATCACCCGCCCGCCTTCGGCGGTGAGCCGCGCCGCGACAGCACCGGCGATGGCTCCGCCCGCGCCGGCGATGACACAGATCCGCCCGCTCAACCGCCCCTGGTCCTCGCTGTTCCTGCTCACGGTCGCCCCTCTCGTCGTTCCGCTCGATGCCGCCAGCAGTCTCCCCGGCCGGTCCGGCCGCCGTCGATGAGCCGGGAACCGGGGAGTCGTTCGGCGGCGGCCGCTGTTGGTGGCCCCGTCCATGCCCGCCGCCCCGCCGTCCGCCGTTGCACGGTCCCGGCCCACGGCGACGGCCCGGCCGCCACGCTCGGGTGCCCAGGCCTCATTGCGAGCCGCTGGAGGTCGTCGTCGCCGGCCAGGGCGGGGAGGAGAGTGTCGAGGGTCGGTCCCGGCGGGGGCCGTACCCGGGCGCCGAGAAGTGCACCGAAGGCAGGGGTGCCCCCCGTATGCCTCACCCTTGCTTCCCGCGGCCGGTTCCGTCGAGAAAGCCGGTCTGGACGGACGACCACAAGGAATGGTCGGGGGAGCGGCCCGACTGCCGTGAGCGCTGCGGATCCTGAAACCCGATCACCGGCCCGAACCGCGCCGCCCTCCACCGGTGTATCGTTGCCCCGAGGCTAACCGGGGAGCTATCCCCACTTCTGGGGCTGGGGAGAGAAGGACGCCATGAACGGCACGGCACTGGTACTGGGCGGCGGCGGACCGGTCGGCGGCGCGTGGCTGACCGGCGTACTCGCGGGCCTCACCGCCGGCGGGATCGACCTGACGACCGCCGACACCGTCATCGGCACCTCCGCCGGAGCCGTCTTCGGCGCCCGGCTCGCGAGCGGCGAACCCGCCCGCGAGCTGTACGAACGTCAACTGGCCGACCTCGACCGGGTCGAGATGGGCATCACCGCCGCGCAGACCTTCCGCTTCCTGTGGGCAGCGATGGCCACCCGCAACCCGGAACGCTCCGTCCGGCGCCTGGGCCACGCCGCCCTGACCGCGCGCACCACCCCCGCCCACGACCTGTCCGAAACCGTGCGCACCCTGCTGCGCGACGCCACCACCTGGCCCGCACAGGCGCTGCGCATCACCGCCGTGGACGCGGAGACCGGCAGCGTCGAGGCCTTCGACGCGGGCTCCGGGCTCGACCTCGCGGACGCGGTCGCCGCCAGCTGCGCCGTCCCCCTGGTCTGGCCGCCCACCGCCGCCCTGGGACGGCGGTGGATCGACGGCGGTACCCGCTCCACCGGCAACCTCCAGCTGGCCGCCGGCCACCGGCAGGTGCTGGCCGTCTCGCCCGTGCCCACCGCCGTCGGGCCGCATCCCAGCGCCCAGCAGCAGGCGGCGAAGCTGCGCGCCGCCGGCACGCACACCACCCTGATCACCCCGGACGCCGACGCCCGCCGCGCGATGGGACGCAACCTGACCGCCAACGCCCGGCGCCCGGCCGCCGCCCGGGCCGGCCACCGCCAAGGCGCGGCCCTCGCCGCCTCGGTCGCCCGCACCTGGCCGGCCGAGCACACAATCGGAGGGTGAGCGACGGGTCCGGGCGGTGGCCGGGTTCGCCACCCGTTGAGCAACGGCCTCGCGTCCAGGTGGCCGCCGCCCACCAGCACCAGCCCTACGCCCACTCAACTCCGTACTCGGCGAGCTCGGCGAGGCCTGCGGCTGCGGGTCAGGAGCAGGTCTTGTCCGGGTGGTCATGGGTGATGGCGCAGATCATCGCCTTGGCCCGGCCGTTGTTCGGATACTTGCGCTGGAGCTCGTCCTCGAAGTTCCGCCACTGGCGTGCGATGTCCTTGACGGCAAGGTCGTAGGCGCGGTCGAAGTTGTGGTCGATGACCGAGCGCGGGCTGTCCTTCGTGTCCTTGTTCAGCACCCCGTCGTGGGTGACACGCCCCGCGCAGTTGGAGGCCGTCCCGCTGTGGTCGCGGTCCGGATAGCAGCCGGTCGCGAGGTCGTGCGGGATGTGGCCGGTGGCGTCCTTGATCCAGTCCGTCTTGCTCATGGAGCTGTAGCGGCTGATGGAGAAGAACGCGGGGAGGTCGGTCCGTCCCAGGCCAGGGGGGTTGTTGACGCCGATGGCTCCCGGTCGGGCCCGGTCGGCCCAGTTGCTGTGGGCGTAGAAGTCCTCGATCTGGTGCCAGCCGCGGCCCAGGTCCTCCAGGACCTCGCACTTCGCCCGTCCCGGTTGGTCGTTCCAGTCACAGGCCGGTGAGATGGAGGTCTGGGCGGCGACGACGTGCCCGTTCGCGTCGACCAGCCGGTCCGCGGCGGCGACGGCCCGCTTGAAGTTGTGGACGGAACTGTCGATGCAGTCGATGATCTCGGCGTCGGCCTGCCCGCGGGTGCGGGGGTAGCCGCCGTCGTACCGGGGGTCGAGGTAGTCGGCGTTGTCGCAGTGGAGCTTGCCGATGTCGAAGTACTGGCCGTGGTCGTTGGCGACGATCGCGCCCGAGCTCCCGTTCGCCATCGCCGTCAGCGAGTTCGGGTGCCAGCCCGCGGCTCCCAGGGCGGCCCGGGTGATCTTCTCGTGGTTCTCCCCGCTGAAGGCGTGAGCCGGTGCCGCGGCGCCGAGGACGACGGAACACGACAACGCGAGGCAAGCGGCGCCGGGTCCGCGCAGGCGCCGCCGGCGGGAAGCGGAGGTGGAATTCATGAGATCTCCAGGTGCGTGATGGACGTCTTCGGCGGGCATGCATCCGGGCACGGCGTCTCGTCAGTGCCCGCCCAGGTCCGTGGCGATATTCGCTGATGAACCATCAAGGTTCGCACCCGATACGTTAGTTGCCGGGATCGACTTCCGATAGACCGCCAGTGCCTCACGATTTCCGGCCGCGCGCTTGCGCTGTCCCTCTGCCACGAGGCTGTCGCCGTGCTGCACCGGGCCCGCCGGCCCTGTCAGCGCTGCCGGTGTCCCGGCCAGCGGCGAGCGAGGCCCTCCCGTAGACGGTTCACACCGGTCAGGATGGGGCCGAAGAACGGGATCGCCGCTGCCAGCAGGCACTGGGCGCTCGCCGCGACCGGCAGGTGCAGGAGAAACAGCCCGTAGGCGCACGCCAGCGGCAGGACGAACGACGTCCCTGCCACGGCACGGCCGGTCCGCTTCAGGCCGCGGGGGACCCCGCGGCCCGTGTTGTCCGCCGCCCACGCCTTGACCGCGATGGCGAAAAATGCGAGGACCACGGCGGTTACTTCCACGGTGGTCAGGACAACGGTCACGAGAACGTCGATTACCAACTGCGACATCCGGTCATCCTTGCGCGGATCGCCGGCCCCGTCTTGAGTACGGGTACTCAAGTCTGTGACTGCTGATGCGTTTTGCCTCCGGCTCCGGCAGTCGCGCTGGTCCGTGGTGCGCGCGATGGGCACGTGGGCCGGAAGGGAGGCTCACCAGCCGGTCACGGTGGCGTGTCGTGGGGAGCACCGGACCCACGGTCCGCGCAGCGATCGGCCGGTGGAAAGCTCGGCCAGGACCCGCACCCTCCAGCGCCGGCCCTACGCCCACTCAACTCCGTGCTCGGCGAGTTGCGCGAGCCGCCCGGGGCCGAGCTTGGCCCGGCGGGCCTTCGTGTTGTTCAGGAGCGCCCCCAGGCCGACCGGCCGCCCTTCCGAGCCGTCGCCGGCTCGGTCCGGGGTCCGCGCCCGCTCCCGCTGCACCGGGCGGCGGGGTCAGCCCCCGCCGCCCGGCCTGGCCCCTCGCGTACGGGGCGCAGCCGGTGGGTGGGGCTACTGGAACGGTCGGGCGAGAATGCCCAGCTGTTCCTCGGCGAGGGCGCCTATGGGGCCGGGGGTGCCGAGGTGGGCCACGATGGTGGTCTCGAACAGCTCCAGCATCGAGTGGGCCTCGTGGACGGTCTGGAGGGTGTAGCCGGCGTGCTTTTGTCGGTCGCCGCCCAGGGCGGGGATGCGGCCGGTGATGACCTCGTTGTGGATGGTCTCGGCGGTCTTGATGGTGTGGCGGTACTTGTCGCGCAGGAAGTCGACCATCGCCTGGGTGTCGTTCATCGTGTCATAGTGGCGCACTGGCCGCCGGAGCACACACTTTGGAGGCGAGGACGGTTTCGTGGGCTCGCTCCCGTGTGCGGTGTCGGCACACCGTTCTGCGGGCCCGTCACCGACACCCCCGTGCCCGGTCCGGCCCGAGTGCTCCGCCCGCCCCTCCGAACCCGAGAACGAGGGCTGACCTCACCGCCCGGCCCTCCTCGTCTGGGACGGAACCGGTGACCGGGGAGGGGGCGACGGGAGTGTCCGACCGGCCACCGGATCGCCGGACGTGTCCTCGACGATGCGGTCATCCCGTTCGACGCGGTGCCCTGTACGCCCTGTACAGGTCGTCGAGGCGCAGTGGCGCGGGTTCGGGCAGCGGTGTGTCGTCCGTCGGCCGGCAGGACTGGAAGAAGTAGGCGAGCAGGCGGCGGGACGCGGCCATGGAGGCCGCCGGGGAGTCCCGCAGGACGCCGTTGTTGGCCAGGAGCAGCAGTGTGACGTCGCTGCTGTCGAAGTCCTTGCGCAACTGTCCGGTGTCCTTCGCGCGCTGGACCAGCAGGGCGAGGGATTCCCCGGCGCGGGCACGTTCACGCCGGACGTCGGGCGCGTCGGGGAATTCGGCGAGGAACGCGGCGCTGAAGCCGCGGTCCTCGGCCTTCATCCGGCAGATCCGGGTGAGGGCGGTGCGAAGTCCGCGCCAGGGATCGTCGTCCGCAAGGGCCTCGTCGACGGCCGCGACGCACTGGCCGAGTTGTTCGGAGAACGCGGCCGTGATCAGCGAGTCGCGCGTCGGGAAGTGCCGGTAGAGGGTGGCGGCACCCACACCGGCCCGGCGGGCGATCGCGCTGGCGGGCACGTCGGGGCCGTCGAGGGCGTACGCGTCGCGAGCGGCCTGGAGGAGCCGGGCGCGGTTGTTCCGGGCGTCGGCCCGCTGCGCCGGGGCGGGGGTGCCGGCGGGGGAGGTGGACGGGTTCCGAGACAGTCCGTCAGGCATGTCTCCCACTTAAACACAAACGGAAGAGGTCGACCGTTTAGCGGGTTAGCGTGACGCGATGCCGCGGGTTCCCGCAGCCGGCCTCCTGCCGCGGAGGCCGGCGACCGCGGGTTCTCCCGTCGAATGCCGTGCCGTGTGTATGGAGGCTTTCCGTGTTCGCTGTGCAGTACCACCGCTACGGCGGTTCCGAGGTTCTTGCCGTCGACGAGGTCGAGGAGCCGCACGCCGGGCCCGGTCGAGTCCGGATCGCCGTGCGTGCCACCGGCGTCACCCCTGCCGACTGGTACCTGCGTTCAGGGATGTTGCGGGACTTCGTCTCCCTGGACCTGCCCCACATACCGGGCATGGATGCCGCGGGCATCGTCGACGAGGTGGGGGAGGGGGTGACCGGCAGCGCCGTGGGAGACGCGGTCTTCGGTCTCGTTCCCTTCGCGGACCGGGGCGGCGCCGCGGCCGAGTACGCCGTGCTGGAGGCGTGGGCGCCCAAGCCCCGGTCGTGGTCCTTCGGGGAAGCCGGCGGCGCCGCGGGCAACGTCGACACGGCCACGCGTGTACTGGAAGCCCTGGACGCCGTCGAGGGCATGACCTTGCTGATCGAGGGCGCCGCCGGCGGCGTCGGGACCATCACCGCACAACTCGCCCGGGCCCGCGGCCTCACCGTGATCGGCACCGCCGGCGAGGGCAATCACGGTTTCCTCGAGGGGCTCGGCGTCGTACCCGTCACCTACGGGCCTGGCCTGGCCGATTGCCTCGCCGCACTCGCTCCGCGCGGCGTCGACGTGGTCCTGGACGCGGCGGGCAAGGGCTCCCTCGCCGAACTGGTGGCCATCGCCGGCGACCCGAACCGCGTGGTGACCATCGCGGACTTCGACGCCGCCCGGCACGGAGTGCGGTTCTCCCGCTCCGAGGCAGGAGGGTCACCGGGCTGGGCAGGGCTGCCGTTGGCGGCGGACCTGGCCGATCAGGGCCGCCTCACCGTCCCCCTGCACGCCGCGTTCCCGCTGGAGGAGACCGCCGCGGCCCATGACGCCAGCGCCGCCGGCCACGCACGCGGAAAGATCGTCATCACCGTGCCCTGAGTGATCGCCCTCGAACTGCCCCGTTCACCAATGCTGTTGGGACCGGCGGCGGCAACGCCGCCGAGCGCACACCGCACGCCGACCCCCGCCTGCACAGTGGCCGGCACCGGCACCGGCACCGGCACCGGCCCCTCCCCGACACCGATGACCGGTCGCACACCAGGCCGGGAATTTTCCGCGGCCCGACCCGGAGACAGCGCGCCCGGCCGTCGTCATGATGTTCTCCGGGACGCCGGCTACGCGTTGGTAACAACGAAGCGTGGTCACACGCGTCCTCTGACAGGTCATCAGGAATCCCAGCCACCCGGGGGAATCATGCGCAAACGCACGTCCAGGCTGCTCGCAGCCGCCGTCACCGCCGCCCTGACCGCCACCGCCACGGCCGCCACCGCCGGCCCGGCGTCGGCGACGGCGCGCTCCACCACCGCCACCACCGCGAGCGATCCCTTCTACTCCTACGACGACAGCACCCCGCTGGCCTCGTTCGCGCCGGGCACCGTGCTCAAAACGCGGACCCTGCCGTACCACATCCTGGGGCTGCCCACCCCGGTGACGGCGGTCCAGCTGCTCTACCGCACCATCGACGCCCAGGGGCGCCCGTCCGCCAACGTGACCACCGTGCTCCGCAGTCTGACCGGGGACAGCGGCAGAGCCGTCTCGTACCAGTCCTTCTACGACTCGCTCGACCCGGAGGACGGCCCCTCCCGGGCAGTCGCCGGGAACCTCAGCCTGGGCGGCGCGATCCCGAACGTCGAGGCGATGTACATCGTGCCGCTGCTCGCCCAGGGCTACAACGTGGTGCTCCCGGACACCGAGGGCCAGAACGCCGACTTCGGAGCCGGGCCGGAGTACGCCACCACCACCCTGGACTCGATCCGGGCCGCGAGCGCGTCCCCGGCGACCGGCCTGACCCCGGACACCCGCTTCGGGCTGATGGGGTACTCCGGCGGCGCCGTCGCCAGCGCCTGGGCGGCCGCGCTCGCACCCGGCTACGCGCCCGAGGTCAACGCCAGGCTGGTCGGCTACGCCGAGGGCGGGCTGCTGGTGGACCCGGCGCACATCAACAGGTACATCGACGGCTCGCTGGTGTGGAGCGGGATCATCCCGATGGCGCTGGTCGGGGCCTCGCGCTCCTACGGCACCGACCCCACGCCCTACTTGAACGACTACGGCCTGTCGGTCCTGCGGCAGCTGGAGCACGGCTCACTCACCGACGCCGTGGGCCACTACCCCGGGCTGAGCTGGAAGGCGATGGCCAAGCCCCAGTACGCCGACCCGAACTCGGTGGAGCCCTACGTCATGGCCGTCAACCGGACCAACCTCGGTTCGGCCCCGACCCCGACCGTGCCCGGCTACCTCGCCCAGGGCAACGCGGGCATCCTCGAAGGCACCTTCGCCAACCCGGCCGGCATCGGCACGGGCGACGGCGTGATGGTCGCCGGGGACGTACGGGCACTCGCCCGCCAGTACTGCGCGACCGGCACCGCAGCGGTCGCCTACCAGCAGTACGACTTCCTCAGCCACTTCGGCGTCCCCGCCGTCTGGGCCCCGCAGGCCCTGGCCTGGCTGAACGACCGCTTCGCCGGCCGCCCGGCCCCCTCCGACTGCGGTCACATCCCGGCCGGCAACTCCCTCGCCCCGGAACAGCCCGTACCGGCCTCCTGACCTCCGGCCAGGCGCCGATAAGGCGCGCCGGGGCACCCCGGGAAGGCACGGGACCTGGTGATCACGGGGCAGTGACGCCCTGTGATCACCAGGCGGTGCAGGGGACCAGGCCCACGACGAGCCACGCCCTGCGGACCCGCGCCGCCGGGACCGGCAGGGCGACTCGCCCCGACCACGGCGTCCCCGGCCCGGGGGGACGGGGTGAGACCGCCGCAGGCGTGTCACCGTCCCGGAGCAGGCCCGTGCAGGGCAGCTACTGGCAACCGGTCAGAGGCGCCGACAGCGTCCGGCGGAAGGGGCACTCAGGTAGGGGCTACCCGGCTACGGCTCTCGTGGGGGCGACGACGCCTTCCAGACCGACGACGGTTCCGTCCCACTGCGCATCGACAGTTCGAGCGAATGCCCGGCCGGATGATCCCGGCCGGGCATTGACAGAAGGGCTAGAAGGGCGACCCTCCGTGTCCGATGATCGACTTGAGCATGCCGGGCGATCCCACCCCGTATGCGCCGACGAGTGAGTAGCCGAGCGCGGCCTCACCAGGAGTGAGGGGGGCCTGGGATGTCCAGGAAGCCTCGATCGAGCCCAGGGATGTCCGCTCGAACACGGCCAGCTCAGCCCCGTTCCTGCTGAATCGGGTGAGGCATTCCGAGACGGGCTCGAATGCGTAGGAGGCGTCGCGAAACTCGACGCCGACGCGATACGACCTGCGGGTGGCGAACCCTGTTCCGGGGATGGCCCGGCCCGATCTTGCCGCGCCCGGCCCGGACGGCGGCGACCAGGGCGCCGCCCACCACCGGGCGGACCGGACGGCGAACGCCTCGCCCGGCCGCGGACAAGGGGCCCGGTTCGGCCGCCGAGGCGAAGCGCCACCGGTTCTTGGCGGCGCCGGTCCTGACTCCCCGGCACAGGCCACCGACCTGCACCGGGGAGTCTGGGTACCCCTGCTGACCTGCGGTGGGGAGTTTCACCGGGAAGGCGGTGAGTTTCGCTCCGGGGCGCCGGTGAGTTTGCCCGTCCGGCTCCTCCCCTGATCGGGGGAGCGCGGTGTCCCTCCCGCCCGGGAGGCGCGCATGGGGCGCCGTGTTCCAGGATCGGTCAGGGCCGGAGCGACCGGGCCGAGTGCGTCCGCCGCGACCTCTCCGGGCACTGACCGCGTCGGCAACCCCGGCGAACACCAAAACCGCACGCACACTCCAGAGGTGACATTTCATGAACTCACTTACGCCGCTTCGGTTCCACGTTCCGCGTCGCAGGACGACTCACGCCGCCGTCGCCGTGGCCGTCGGGGCCCTCGCCCTCGGCGCGCTCGCCCCGTCCGCCGTCGCTGCCCCGGGGGCCGCCGGGCCGGACGCCATCCAGCAGCGTCTGGATGCGATGGTGAGCCCCGATCACGTGCCCGGCGCTCTGGCCGCCGTCCGTGACCAGGCCGGCCACACCCGTACCTATGCCGCGGGCGCCGGGGACCTGGCCACCGGCGCGAAGGCGCCCCGGGACGGCGAGGTACGGATCGGCAGCGTCACCAAGACGTTCACCGCGGTGGTCGTGCTGCAACTGGCCGGCGAGGGCAAGGTCCGCCTCGACGACCCGGTCGAGACCTACCTGCCCGGCCTCCTGCGCGGGCAAGGCATCGACGGGCGCCACATCACGGTGCGTCAGCTCCTGCAGCACACCAGCGGACTTCCCGACTACGAGGACGACGTCACCGACGACATCCTCCAGCGCCGCTACCTCTCTCCCCGCGACACCCTGGACATCGCGCTGCGACACGACGCCGTCTTCGCCCCGGGAACGAATTGGGGGTACAGCAACACGAACTACCTGGTGGCCGGGATGATCGTGGAAAAGGCCACCGGCCGGCCCCTGGCCAAGGAGATCGACAAGCGCATCATCAAGAAGATCGGGCTGCGCCACACCTACCTCCCCGCCCCCGCCGAGACCACCCTTCGGGGGCCCCACCCGCACGGCTACCACAAGGACGGCCCGGACGGATCGTTGCGCGATGTCACCGAGATCGACCCCTCCGCGGCCTGGGCGGCGGGCGCGATGGTCTCCACCAGCGCCGACCTCGCTCGGTTCTTCTCCGAGCTCATGAAGGAAGGCCGCCTCCTCGGCGGCCCCGAGCTCGAGCAGATGCGCACCACCGTCCCCACGGGCGCGCCCGGCTACGACTACGGACTGGGGATCATGAGGACACAGCTGTCGTGCCACAAGACCGTCTGGTGGCACAACGGCAGCATCCCCGGCTACGGAACCTGGAGCGCCGCCACCGACGACGGACGCGCCGCCAGTGTCACGACGACCGTCGACCCGACCGGCATGGCGGACCTGCAGCCGGCCGAAAACGCCGTCGACGCGGCCCTGTGTGGCTGAACCACGTCTCCCCGGCGGCTGGAGGGCACGGCCGGGCTGGACACGGCCGGGCAGGCACCCGCCACTGCCAGGCTTCGACGGCTCCCTGCAGTACGGGCACGGCCTCGGATCACACCGCGGTGTGGTCCCGGTCGAGGGTCGCACGCGTACGGTACTCACCTGGAGGTATTCCGTAGGCGGCTTTGAACGCCCGGTTGAAAATCGCCGGGTCCGTGAATCCCCAGCGCGCTCCGATCATTCCGACAGGACGCGGCATGAGGCCGGGTGCCGTCAGGTCCGCGCGACAGCGCTCAAGTCGCCGTCCTCGGATAAAGGAGCCGACGGTGTGCTTCTCCTCGTGGAACAGGTGGTGCAGATAGCGGACGGAGATGCCCTGGGCGTCGGCAACCACCTGCGGCGACAAACCCGGCTCCGACAGGTGCCTCTCGATGAATGCCTTCGCCTTGTAGAGCAGAGTGGTCTGCCGTGTCCGGGCCGGCAGCAGTCGTTCCCGGTTCGCCAGGCCCGAGAGGAATGCCAAGGCGAGATGAAGTGCGGCGGCACCGGTCTGCTCGGCCTCCCAGCCTTCCAGCCGTACCCCGGCCAGATCCCGCAGGAACCCCGCGAGCAGGGATCCGCTCCCGTACGTGGGAAGCCGGTGGGCCAGAAGGTTCCGCATGACCTGGTCCGGGACGGGCACTGCGGTCTTCGGCACGTGGAGGATGATGATGCGGCCGTCCTCGGCGACCCGTGTTTCGAACTGCCTGGACGTGTCGTACAGCACCAGACCGCCCGCCTGCAGCTGCGCCACGTTGCGGTCCTGTTCGATCCCCATGACCCCGCCGACGACGTACCCGAGCTCCCACAGTTCCGGGTCCGAGCGCTGGATCAGCCGAGGAGTGCGCCGGCTCTGCAGCGTCTGGAACGACAGAGCCGACGCGTGAACGGATCCGAGCTCAAGCGCCACGGCCGTCGCCCGGAAGTCGTCCCGGTGCTCGGTTGTGATGTAGGTGGGTGCGAGGTCCCGCGTCACCAGGTCGACCCACCAGTCGAACCGGTCCGCCTTCGGCACGTCCGTCGACCGCAACACGACCCCGCCCACCACGGCCCCTCCCCCAAGGTTGTGCACATGGTGTCAAAGCCCTTGCACGGTGTGTCAATGACATGCCGACCGAATGGCGAGAACCTTCTCTTCGGCTGTTACAAGACGCGGCATCGAGCAGCCAAATCGCCGAAGGCCCGGACGCAACAGTCACCGGGGCACGGGACCGGCGGGCCGTCGAGGCCTCGCCGGCTTCCACGGCGACCGCGTCCTGGAACAAGTCACGATCACCGGTCACGAGAAAGAACCCGGCTGCCCCCAGACAGAGGAGTACCCGATGAACACGGCAGCAACGAACAGCAAGAGCACCCGGACACGACAGCGGATCGCCGGCACCGGCGCCGCGGCGGTTCTGAAGAAGGTGAAGGTCCTGGCGGTCACGGCCGCCGCGGTGGCGGCGCTCGGCGTCGGCACCGGCGCCGCGCACGCCTCGACGGCGCGGCCGGCCGCCAACCGGTGCCAGAGCGTGCACACCTACCGGACCGGCGGCGAGTACATGGAAGTGCACGGCTGGGGCGGCAAGGGCGCGGTCGTGGACACCTGGGAATACGCCTCCCAGAACGGCCACATCCAGGACAACGAGCGCTGGTGCCTGGAGCCCGCCAGCGGAGGCGTCTGGTACCTGCACCCGTACTACAACCTGGGCCTGTGCCTGGACCTGCCCAGCACGGACGAGATGATTGTCTGGAGCTGCAACGGCCGGAGCAACCAGCGGTTCTCCTTCAGCAACGGCGCCCCGACCGGCGGTCAGATAACGCCGAAGTCCGACCCCGGCCTCAGGATCAACGGCGCTGCACACCTACAGCTGTGGGCACAGCAGTGGAACAGCACCGACATCACCTTCTGGCTGTAGGCCATAACGCGAACAAGGCCCCGGGCCCGCGGTGGGGCGGGGCCCGCGCCTCCTGCCTCACCTGATCACCGGCCGCCATCACCATCGGCCGACGCCAGAAGCGCGACCACCAAAGCACTGGAGGCCGCCACCCCGCAGGGTGGCGGCCTCCAGTGCAGGGCAGGAACACCGCCTCGCCCGACCACCAGAGCCCCGGCCCGAACCGCCTACCAGCCAACCCCGAGGGCCTCCAACTGCCCGAGCTGCCCGGCGGTGAGCTTGTCCCGGCGGGCCTTCTGGCGTGCCAGGTTCACCGGGGGCAGAGTGAGCTTCAGAAATGCCGAATTCGCGGGCTGCGATGTGCGCTTCACCGATGCCAGGTTCACCGGCGCCAGGCTGGACTTCACCGGTGCCCGGTTCGCCGACGGCAGGGTCGGTTTCCTCGGCGCCGAACTCGCCGGCGGCACGGTGCGCTTCGACAACGCCGCGTTCACCGGCAGCACAGTGACCTTCTACGCGACCAAGTTCGTCGGCGGCGAGGTCGGCTTCGGCTATGCCGATTTTGTCCGGGGCACCGTGCTCTTCGACCACGCCGAGTTCCAGACATTCCGCGGTCGGCTCTCGATCCGGGATGCGGCGCCGGCCGGTCGGACCCGGACGCGTGGGGTGAGCAGACCGCTCTCGTACCCGACGATCACCAGCTGGACCCGGTCCCGGGCGCCGAGTTTGTCCAGCAGATGGCTCAGGTGGGTCTTCACCGTCGCCGCGGCTGCGCGCCGTCCTCGGGGCCTGCCTCTACCTGACCCTCATGTGCCTGTTCTCACTGGGCATCGCGACGATGCTGCGCAGCACGGCGCTCTCACTCTCGCTGCTGTTCGCCCTCGTCTTCGTGCTCTCCCCGGTGGCCAACACCATCCCGGCGCTGCGCACCCTCGCCCGCTACCTGCCCGACCACGCCGGTGCCGAGGTCATGAAGGCCGATCCGGCCCTCAGCCCGGGAACGGGTCTGCTGGTCCTCGCGGTCTGGACGACGACGGCCCTGCTGGCCGGCTACCTCACGCTGCGCAGCCGTGACAGCTGAAGACGGTGCTCAGAGCCCCGGCAGCTTGTCGTCGGGCAACGACACCAGTACCCTCGGCGCAGCCGCCCACCACCCGAGCGGCAGCCGCCCACCACCCGGGCGGCACCCGACCGGCCCCGGCTGCTCCGGCGGCTGGAGGCGGACGTGGCGGACCCTGGCCGAGCCGGCGAACGCGGCGGTGCCGCCGACCCCCGTGCGTCGGCGGCACCGCGCTGCGGGCCCGGTCAGCCCGCAGCGGCGAAGGCGGCCTTCAGGTGCGGGATGTAGTCGGCGACGGCCGGGGCGAAGCAGGTGTAGCTGTGGGTGCCGGCACAGGCGGGCGACAGGCTCGCGCCGTTGCCGTAGTCGACGTACCGGCTCGGGATGCCGAGCCGGTCGAGGCGGCTCTTGACGTTGTTCGCGGCGATCTCGGTGAAGTGCTCGATGGTGTCGTTGTTGCCGGTGTAGAGGGTGACGTCGGTGTTGGCGAGCCTGGCCAGGTTGGCGGGGTCGGCGGGGTTGACCTCGTTCCAGATGTGGTCGGCGTTGAAGACCGGGTACGGCGAGCCGAAGATCGCGTCACTGTCGACCACCGGGCCGTAGTCGGCGCACGGGCCGGCGCCCGGCACGGAGCTGCTGGCCCCGCACATCGCACCGATCACGTTGAGCTCGGTGGCCAGCACCGCGGCCCGGATCGCCGGGAGGCCGAAGTCGATGCCGCCGGAGAACGAGACGGTGTGCCCGAACAGCTCGGGCCGGTTCTCGGCGTAGCGCAGTGCGCCGTAGCCGCCCATCGAGACGCCGATGACGGCCCGGTGGCTCCGGTCGGGCAGGGTGCGCAGGTTGGCGTCGATGAACGGGACCACCTGGTCGAGGTGGAAGGTCCGCCAGTTCGCGGCGCCGACCACGGTGTTCTGCATGACCCAGTTGGCGTACCAGCCCTTGAGGCCGCCGTCCGGAGTGATGGTGATCATGGAGTCGTCGTGCAGGGCGGGCACCGCGGCGGCGTCGTCCGGGGTGCCGGGGCCGCCGTGCAGGAAGTAGGCCACCGGCCAGCGCTTGGCGGGGTCGGCCGCGTAGCCGGACGGCAGGAAGATCCGGATCTTGTGGGTGCCGGCCAGCTGAGGGGTGGTCACGGTGATGGTGAAGTCGGTGGCCGAGTGCACCTCGGGGGTGCCGACCTGGGTCAGTCCGAAGCCGTCGGTCAGCACGGGCGGGGTGGCGGCGGTGTCCGCGTGGGCGGGGGCGGCGCCGAGCAGGGCGGAGACGGTCAGCGCGGCGGCGGCCAGGGCCGTGCCCAGGTGGCGCCGGGTGGGCGGGGTGGTGGTCATCGTGCGGTCCTTTCGCGGTGGCTGAGGGTGGCTGAGGGCGGGTCAGAGCGCGCAGAAGGCGTCGAAGTTCGACTGCCTGGTGTCCTGCTGGCCCTTGGTGCCGCCCAGCAGGTGGTACTCGGTGTTCGCCCGGACGATCTGCTTGGTGCCGTCCTCGCTGCTCAGCCACTCGCTGTCGTAGCCGAGCACGTCGCCGCCGTGGCTCCAGACCCACTGCCCGCAGGGCAGCTGCTTGTGTATGAGGCCGAGGCCGTAGGTGCCGATGCTGGCGATGGCCGGCACGGTGGTCTTGAGTTCGGCCTGCTGGGCGGGCGGCAGCAGCTTGCCGGTGAGCAGCGCCCGGCTGAAGGTGGCCAGGTCGTCGAGGGTGGAGACCATCGCCCCGGCCGCGCCGAAGACCTGGACGTCGGAGGTGGTGACGTCGAGGATCACGAAGGCGAACCCGCCCGGGTACTCGTAGCCGTGCAGGTAGTTGCCGTGCAGGGTCGGGTCGCTGGTGGGGAAGCTGGTGTCGGCGAGCCCGAGCGGGGTGATGATCCGCTGCTGGATCTCGGCGGCCGGGCTGTTGCCGGTCACGGCGGTGATCACCATGCCCGCCAGCACGTAGTTGGTGTTGGCGTAGCCCCAGGTCTGGCCCGGGGCCGAGGTGGGCGCCTGCTGACGCAGCGCCAGGTCCACCAGCGCCTGCGGGGCGAAGGCCTGGTACGGCTGCTGGTTGGCGGCGTAGTTGAGCGCGAGGATGCCGTTCATGTACTCCGGCAGCCCGGAGGTGTGGTTGAGCAGCTGACGGATGGTGATCTTCGAGCCGTCGTAGCCGTTGGCGTTGACGGCGCCGGGCAGCCACTTGGCGACGGTGTCGTCGATCGAGAGGCGGCCCTCGGCCTCCAGCTGGAGCAGCACGGTCGAGGTGGAGGCCTTGGTGTTGCTGCCGATCCGGAACTGCGCCTTCGGGTCGGCGGGCGTACGGCTGTCGCGGTCCTTCACCCCGGCGGCGACGTACTGCACGTCGTCTCCCTGGCGGACCAGTCCGACCACGGCCGGGTAGCCGTCGGCGACGCCCTTGGCGGCGCCGGCCTGGAGCAGGGCTCGGGCGCTCGGCACGTCGGCCAGGGCCGGGGTCGCGGTGGCCGACGCGGCGAGCGCGGCCAGGATCGCGGCGGCAGCGGTAGTGCGGACCAGCTTCATCGGGTTGTCCCCCCTCGGACGATCTATGACCATGCCCATGACATCACGGGCCATGGAACGGCGGAACCCACGCTGGCCAGAGAGGGCACCGGGCAACAGGCCAACCAACCGGCCATTTACGACCGGACACATAACAGCTGCTCAAACCACCGGAGAGCCGCCTCAGCACCGGCAACAGGCGCCCACCCCCGCCGACGCGCAGCACCCAGGAGCCGGTCGAGACGAGGGAGCCCGCAGCCTCTGAACCTTGACACCACCGTGGCCGAGAGAGCCCTCATGATCGGCCCCTCCGCCGGAGGCCACGCAAGCAACCGCAAGACGACCCAGCACAACCGTCCCCAAGAAAGCCGCCACCACGCAGGGCAACAGCCTTCCAAAGCCTCTCCCAGAGCCCCGGCAACCCACCCACCAGACAACGACGCTGACCCCAGCCGACACAGCCCCCTACACCCACTCCACACCGTGCTCGGCGAGCCGCGCGAGCCGGCCCGGCGTCAGCTTCGCCCTCCGCGCCTTCGTGTTGTCGAGCCAGGCACCGAGCGCGACCTCCACCACCACTCGCTGCTCCTCACCGGTCACCGCAGGGCCGGCTTGGTCGGATCGGCCCTCATGAGTTGGGCGAGGCGGTCCCAGGCCGGGGATGAGGCCCCTGCCTGGGTCTGCGCGGCCAGCTGGGCGATCCTGGGGTTGGCGACGGGCCCGGCTTCGGACGAGCCGTGGTGGCCGGCGAGCCACGTGAGGGTGCGCTCTGCGAGCGCGGGCAGGCGGGGGTCGTCCGGCGACCAGTCGTAGGCGGCGTCGGTCTCGCGGTAGAGGGCGCTGAACTCGGGGTCGGTGATCAGCTCGTGCTTCTGCGCGAACCACCGGTCGGCGTCCTCGGGTGAGGCGGCGTGCAGGAGGATCCAGCCGTCACGTTCCAGGCGCACCTGGCGCTCGCTGACGCCGAGCTCGCGCAAGTGGTCGAGGTAGTCGGCGACGTCCGGGGAGACGAACAGCCGATCGCCGCTGCGCAGCCGGGCGAGGTTCGCACGGGCTTGCCGCAGGTGCGCGATGCGGTCCCGGAGGTCTTGGTCGATCTCGGCGATGGCCGTGGCGAGCGTGTCGGGGTCCCCGTCCAGGAGGTCCTTGACGCGGGCCAGCGGTACGCCCGCGCCTGCCAGCGTCCTGATCTTGACCAGGGTGAGGGCTTGCTGGGCGTCGTAGCGCCGGTAGCCGGACGAGTCGCGGTCGGGCTCGCCGAGCAGGCCGCGCTCGTGGTAGTGGCGGACGGCCTTGGCGGTCACCTCGGCGTAGTCGGCGAGTTGGCCTATCGTGAGCATGCTGGAGATCCTCTCACCCCGGGGCCGTCCGGGAGGTCGGACCGGGCAGGCCGGACCGGGCAGGTCAGACCCGCACGGTCAGTCGGCCGCCGCCGTTGCGGAAGCGCGCCCGGCCGTCGCTGACGTCGTGGTAGGACACCAGCAGCAGGCGCAGGTACCCGTCGAAGGCCTCCAGCGGGAATCCGGCCGGCGCGAACAGGCCGGGCCTGATCGGCACGAGGCGCTGCGGCGGGGCACAGACCCTCCCGCCGGCGAACTGCGTGAAGATCCGCTCCTGCGAGGCGTCCGCCGGCTCGTACGTCACGCGCTCCTCGAGCCGGCCGTCGACGATGCTGACGTCGATGCGGAGTTGGTTGGAGCGGTACGTGCCCACGTACGGAGTGAGGTCGACGTCCTCCTCCAGCTCGGTGATCAGCACGGGGACCTGCACACCGAGGTGCTCGCTGAGCAGCCATCGCAGGATCTGGTCCTGCAGCATGATCGCCCCCGGGGTGTTGCCGAACGCGGTGAACACCAGGTCGTGCTCGGGAAGGACGCACAGGATGGACACCCCGCCCGGCGAGGCACCCGACATGGCCAGGACGGTCGTGTCGCCGAACGGATACCGCACCCAGCCCAGGCCGATCGGCGGGGTGTTCGGGGTGCCCATGTCGAACGCCACCTGCTGCATCAGCGCGGTCGACTCGGCCGACAGGACGCGCGCGCCGGACGGGGACACACCGCCCGCGAGGTGGGTGCGCCCGAAGGCGAGCAGGTCGGCGATCGTGCCGATCGGCGTGCCGCCGGCCGGCCCCCAGGTATCGGGCAGCATGAACATGCTGGTGGGCCTGGCCGCCATGGTCTGCGGATCCGGGAAATGGCCGACCGCCGTGCTGCGCAGGATGGCCTCCTCGGCCGAGGCGCTGGAGTCGGTCATGCCGACCGGCGTGTAGAGCTCACGCTTGAGCAGCTCGGGGAAGGGCAGCCCGGTCACCGCCTCCAGCAGGCGGCCCGCCACGATCATGCCGCCGTTGGAGTAGCTGAGCCGCTCTCCGGGCTCGAACAGGGCACCGCAACTGCCTGCGAGGCCCTCGACGTAGGCCTTCAGGGCGTCACGGCCCTTGGCATTGGGGAAGAACAGGTCCGCGTCGATGCCGTTGGTGTGCGAGACCAGGTGCCGGACCAGGATCTTGTCCGCCGCACCCGGCGTGGTCAGGGCCAGTTCGGGCAGGTACCTCACCACCGGCGCGTCGAGGTCCAGCACCCCGCGCTCGACCTGCTGGAGGACCAGCGTGGTGGTCAGGACCTTGGTGACGGAGCCGAAGAGGAAGCCGGTGTCCTCGCGCATCGGTGCGCCGGTGGCCGTGTTCGCGCAACCGTGGGCGACGACGACCTGCTCGCCCGCGTGGTAGACGCCGGCGACGAACCCGGGGACGTTGTCGGACTCGCAGTAGGCGGCGGCCTGCTCGCGGATCCGGGCTTCGAGGGTGCTGAACGAGTTGTTGGTCATGCGGACCATCGTCGAACCCTGCCCCTGGGGCAAGGTCAAGCCCGGAACGCGGAAAGCCTGCGCCTGGCCCGGCCACACCCATCCGTGCCGCCTGGTACGACCCGGCGCTCTTCGACGACCGGCGCGACGCCTGGTCCGGCAAGGTCCCGGGCAAGGCCGGGTCGACGCCGCGGGAGCCCTGACGATCAGTCGGCGAATCGTCCGACAACGTTCAGCGGAAGTTCATCGGTTCAATTTCGTACACATTTCGCGTGCCTGTGATTCTCGTCGCATCCACACCTTCTGACGGTCTTTTAGCACGGTTGCGGTCCGGTGCACCGATGCGTGAGCGTTACTGTGGTGGAGCGGCAACGTGGCTGCTCGGACCGGGCACGCCTACTTGCGACCTAAGTTTCTTTCGTGGTGCGCACGCGATGAACCGTGTTCGCGCCGCCTTTTGGGAGAGGCGACTTGGCCCTCGAATTCATTCCGGCCCGTCTTGATGACGTGGACGCTCTGTTGACGCTCTACCGCCAGGTGTACGGGCGGAGCTACGCCCTGCCGCTCGGCACCGACCCCGAGGTGATGGCCCGTGAGATCACGGCCCCGGACACCACCTGGCTGGTGGCCCGGGAGCCCGGCGGCGACCGGTTGCTCGGGTCCATCCTCGGCACGGTCGACCCGGCCGCGCGGATCGGCAAGCTGCAGGGCCTGGTGATCCATCCCGACGCCCGTGGGCTCGGCGGGGCCAATCTCGCCGTACAGCAGCTCGCCGACCAGCTGCTGACGGGCGACCACCCGGTCGACTCCGTGTACGCGACCGCCCGGACCGACACCACCGCCCCGCAGCGCATCTGCCTGAAGTCCGGCTTCCGCGCGCTCGGCGTCCTGCCGAACCTGCGCAAGGCCGCCTGGCACGAGACCATGGTGCTGCTGGCCAAGCACCGCGCGGGCGTACTGGAGCAGCGGCTTCCGGTGTACAAGGTCCCGTCCGCGCTCGACGGGCTGGTACGGGCGCTGGCGGACCTGCCGGGGCCCGCGCAGCGACCGGAGCGCGTGGACGAGCCGCTGCCCAGGCCGAGGAAGGGCGGGCGCGCCGTCCGGGAGCTGGAGTTCATCGACGCGCCGGCCTTCGTGAGCCGCCGGTTCGGCGGGCTGGGGGAGTGCTTCTACCCGTTCCACGAGCCGAACGTCATGCTCTCCGCCGCCGACGGCGCCTACGAGGTGTACGCGCACCTCAGCCCCGCCGACGGGTACTGCACGCTGATCGGCATCGAGCTCGCGGAGATCGGCGAGGAGCTGGACACCATCACCGACCGGCTGGCCGCGCACGGCGCCCGGTACATCGAGGCCCTGGTGCCGCTGGACAGTTACCACTCGCTGCGCCGGCTGCTCGGGCACGGCTTCCTGCCGGTGGCGGCCTACCCCGCGATGCGCCGGGAGGCCGAGGGCTTCCGCGACTACGTGGTGCTGGCCCGGATCCTGCAGCCGCTGGACTTCCGGGGCCTGGCCATCGACGCCGCGTTCCAGCCGTTCACCGAGCAGTACATCGAGCTGTGGAAGCAGCAGCACCTCGACACCCACGGGATATTCCAATGAACAAGTACCTCCAACCGGTCTCGGCACCGGACCCCGAAGCACTCGCCCACGTACAGCAGCTGGCAGACCTGGCCGAGCCGTACCGCGCCGGGGACGACGTGGACGCCCTGTTCACGGCGGCGATGAACGAGATCAACGCCTGGCACGCCGAGCGTTCGCCCTACTTCGGCAAGCTGTGGGCGGCCGAGGGGCACACCCTGGAGTCCATCGAGGACCTCCACCGGCTGCCGTTCGTCCACGCCAACTTCTTCAAGCTGCACGAGGTGCTGTCGCTGCCGCGCGAGGAGACGCTGCTGACCCTGACCTCGTCCGGCACGACCGGCCAGAAGTCGCAGATGGCCTTCGACGACTTCACCCTGCGGGGCGGCCAGCGGATGGTCGCCCGGGTCTTCGACCACTACGGCTGGATCAAGTCCGAAGACGACGAGCCGGTGAACTACCTGCTCTCCAACTACCAGCCCCGGCCGGGCCTGAACCTCGGCACCTCGTTCACCGACGAGTACCTGTGCCACTTCGCTCCCGTCCGCTCGGTCGAGTACGCGCTCAAGCACACCGGCAGCGGCCACGAGTTCGACCCGTTCGGCTGCGTCCGCGCGCTGATCCGCTTCGCCGAGGAGGGCGCGCCGGTCCGGATCCTCGGCTTCCCCGCCTTCCTCTCCTTCACGCTGGACCGGATGCGCGAACTCGGGCTGCCGCCCCTCCGGTTGAACCCGGAGTCGCTGGTCGTCTTCGGCGGCGGCTGGAAGGGCAACGCGGACAAGCAGGTCGCCAAGCCGGAGCTGTACCGGCGCATCCACGAGCAGCTCGGCATCCCGGACGAGCGGATCCGCGACGGCTACGGCGCCGTGGAGCACTCCGTCCTGCACATGGAGTGCCCCAACCACCGTCTGCACGTCCCGGTCTGGGCCCGCCAGCTGGTCCGCGACGTGCGCACGCTCCAGCCGCTGCCGTACGGCCGGAGCGGCTACCCCCAGTTCATCTCGCCGTACATCACCTCGGTGCCGGCCCAGTCCGTGCTGATGGGCGACCTGGTCACCCAGCACGCGCCGGAGGAGTGCGGCTGCGGCCTGCCCACGCCCTGGTTCGAGGTGCACGGGCGGGCCGGGATCAGCCGCAACCGCAGCTGCGCCGTCGCCGCCGCCGAACTGCTCAAGACCGAGGGGAAGAAGTGACTCAGCACTACTGGCAGGGCGCGTGGGTGGACGACGCGGAGGCGGCGGCCCGCCTGGAGCGCCTCGACGAGTACGCCGCCGGCGCGCTGGCCGAGCGGCTCAGCCCGATCACCGTGCTCGCCGCCTGCGACCGCCTGGCCGGCGCGCTGGCCGACCCGGCGAGCGAGCACTCCGTCCGGCTGGCGGGTCTGCTGCGCGAGGCGGGCGTGCCCGAGGACGAGACCTCGCGGACGATGCGCGACCTGACCGAGGCGCTGTCCCGGGAGGAGCTGGAGGTCAAGCTGACCCGCGAGCTCGGCGGCATCGACCCCGGGCGGCTGGCGCGCTTCGACTTCCGCCGGGAGGTCTTCGAGGGCTGGCTGCCGGTCGGCCTGCTGGTGCACATCGCGCCGGGCAACGCACCCGCCGCCGGGGCGCTCACCGTGGTCGAGGGCCTGCTCGCGGGCAACCTCAACGTCGTCAAGACCAGCGGCGAGGGGCGGTTCACCCATGAACTGCTCGCCGCCCTGGCGCAGTTCGACGCCACCGGAGCGATCGCCCGGCAGGTCGTGGTGCTCGGCTTCCCGTCCTCGCGCACCGACTGGCTCGAACGACTGTGCGCGGCCGCCGACGCCGTCGCCGCCTGGGGCGGCGAGGAGGCCATCGCCTCGATCGCCGCGCTGATACCCGCCGGCTGCCGACTGGTCGACTGGGGACCGAAGCTCTCCTTCGCGTACCTGACGGCCGATGCCTGGTCCGCGCCCGAGACGCTGGACGGCATCGCCGACGACATCTGCCGCCTCGAACAGCAGGCCTGCGCCAGCCCGCAGGTGGTGTACCTGGACACCGAGGACCAGGACGAACTCTTCGCCTTCGCCGAGCGGTTCGCCGCCGTGCTCGCCGCCCGCGCACCCGCACCGCACGACCGCGAGCCGCTGGAGAGCGCCGAGATCACCAACACCGTCCTGGTGGCCCGGCTGGAGGAGCACCTCGGGCTCACCAAGGTGCATGCCGCTCCCGACGCGAGCTGGCACGTGCTCGCCGACACCCGCAGCGCGCTGCGTGCCTCGCCGCTGCACCGCACGGTCTGGGTCAAGCCGCTGCCGCGCAAGCGGATCGCCGAGGTGCTGCGCCCGATGCGCCGCTACCTGCAGACCGCCGGGATCGGCGCGAGCCGCACCGACACCGCGGAGCTGGCCGGCGCCGTGCTGGCGGCGGGCGTGCAGCGGGTGACGGTGCCGGGCGGAATGCTCGGCAGCTATGACGGCGAGCCGCACGACGGCGTGTACGCGCTGCAGCGCTACAGCCGCCGGGTGGACGTCCAGCTGGACGGGCGGTTCACCGGCGACGCCTGCCTGGACGACCTGGTCGGTGCGCGTGAACTCGCGCCCCCGGCGGTCGCGGTGACCGGCAAGACGGAGTTCGAGCAGCTGCAGAGCGACCTCAGCCGTGCGGAGGTCTTCTTCCGCAGCGGCGGCAGCTCCGGCGCGCCCAAGCTCTCCGCGTTCAGCTGGGACGACTACCACGAGCACATGCGGTCCGGCGCGGAGGGCCTGCTGGCGGCCGGGTTCGACCCGCGGACCGACCGGGCGATGAACCTCTTCTTCGGCGGGCAGCTGTACGGCGGGTTCTCCAGCTTCTTCTCGGTGCTGGAGACGCTCGGGGCGGTCCAGTTCCCGATGATGGCGCAGGACGACCACGCGGCGGTCGCCCGGTCGGTGGTCGAGCACGGGGTCAACACCCTGTTCGGCATGCCGAACTACCTGCTGCGGGTCTTCACCGAGGGCGCGGACCTGCTGCGCGAGTACCGAGGGGTTCGCAAGCTGTTCTACGGCGGCGAGCACTTCCCGGCACGCCAGCGTGAGTGGCTGCGCGAGGAGTTCGGGGTCGAGCTGGTGCGCGCCGGCGCGTACGGCAGCGTCGACGCGGGCCCGCTCGGCTACCAGTGCCCCACGGCGCCGGACCGGGTGTACCACCTGTTCAGCGGGCTGCACACGCTGGAGATCCTCGACCGCGAGGCGGACCGGCCGGTGCCGGCGGGTGAGGCCGGGCGGCTGGTGTTCACCGCGCACACCCGGCGCGGGCAGCGGCTGGAGCGGTACGAGATCGGTGACCTCGGGCGCCGGCTGACCGAGGACTGCCCGTGCGGTCGGCGCACCCCGCGTTTCGAGCTGCTGGGGCGCTTCGGCGACATCTTCCGCAGCGGCAGCCACTTCCTGAACTACCGGCGGTTCGTCCAGGTCGCGGAGGAACGGCTGGAGCACCACGGTGCGCTGCAGATCCTGCTGGACGAGGACGACGCCGCCAACGAGACGCTGACCGTCCGGCTGGAGGGCCGGCCGCAGGACGGGCAGGGCATCCGGGAATTCCTGGACGGGTACCCGGATCTCGCGGCGGCGGTGGAGCGGGACCGGCTGGTGGAGCTGCGCGTGGAGCGCGTACCGGCCGCGGACTTCGCGCAGACGGCGGCGAGCGGGAAGCTGCTGGCCGTCGTGGACCGACGGTCCAGGAACCGCTGACGTTCCGAAAGACGCGGAGGAACCGCGCGACCGGCCATGCGGCTTGGGATGCCG